>JBFGSX010000154.1:0-4983 GCA_041566495.1 Thermoplasmatota archaeon | reverse complement strand
GAGGTCCGGACCGGTCTTGTATCCGGCTGCGGTGAGCAGGTCGTCGAGGCATTCCCCGTTAGGGCCGGTGCATTGACCTTCCGTCTTGCTGCTGAACATGCTGTCCACCGAGTGATGGCTCATCAGGATCACGAGGGAATCCGCGAAGCGTGCCAATTCCTGTTGCAGCCAGGCAAATTGCGCCGGATCAACGGAGCCTTCCGAGTAGCCCCCGACCAGGTCACTGCCAAGGGTGGTCTCGGGGTTGAAGGAGCCCACGTAGTTCTCATTACCAGTGACGAACGAGTCGTTGACCGTGTCGAGGACGATGAAGCGGATGCCTCGGCTGCTGAAACCGTAATAGCCGTCGTTGTCGGGGTCCCCATCGCACAGGCGGTCCGCGGCGAAGCCGTAGCCGTGCCCGAAGTCATCCGCCAGGCCCCCCGCGGGTTGTCCGTCCTGGCAGGCTCGACCCCCATCAAAGTGCATGGCGACGAACTCCTGTTGCTGTAGGAACCTGCGACCGAAGTCGGCGGCCAGTTCCTGGAAGCTGGGCTGGATCGGGACATTGCCCTGGATGAGCCCGTCGTGGTTTCCGAAGGCGCTGAACCAGGGCAGCCCCTCCACAAGGGGGGTGTTGTTGGCGCGCACTGAGTCCGGCAGGTGGGTACAAGCGTCACTGACGTCGTTCGCGTCGTCATCGACACTGGCAGATTGCCCATCCGGCTGACAGGGGAAACCCGAGATGGGGCCGTTCGGCGTGAACGTGCCCTCCCAGTTGTCGAGGAAGCGCATGAGTTCGTTCTCGAGGTTGTTGTCCACGTTGTCGCCGGTGCTGATGACGAAATCCAATGGGTCCTCCGCGTGGACCTGGTTGATGGCCCGGATCACCGCGTCCAATGCCTCATCGGTGTACTCGTCCTGTGGTCGTTCGCCCCCGTCGCTCACGCCGGTGCCGAAGAACACCTCGTCCAAGGCGTCCACCCGCATGGGTGCCGGGGCATCGTCGTCCAGCACGTGCGCATCCGAGACCTGTACGAAGCGGGCCACCCGCAACGCCCCATCCAAGTCTCCAGCCTCGGCCAGGTCCTCTCGCACCACGAAAGGCGACCAATCGGACGACGGGGGCTGGAACTGCGCCGAGGCACCGGCGAGCAGAGCGATGAGCACGAGGGGCAGGAGTCGCACGACCGGCACCCACCATGGGCGTTGAAAACAGGCGTGGTGGCGACCCCACCCCACATTGATTCCTCGCCTTCCATTGATTCTCGTGGGCGCCAAGGGTGAAATAGGTCTTCACCAGTCCTCATCCTATCACGGCCCTAGAGGTCGATGTAGGTGTATCAATGCAGGTTGCACGAGTGGTCGGGACTGTGTTCCTGGCGATGACCCTAGTCTTCGGAACCGTCCTTGCCTTCATCCCCACTGGGGAAGCAGGCTACGAGAAGGATGGCACCCGGACCACAGAGACCTACAGTTTCTTCGGCAAGGTCCGCGAGAACAGTCCCGCAGGAGAACCCGCTGACGGCGTCGGCGGCACCAGCTACTCCTGGTCCGACTCTGCCCTCGATGGCACCGGCGGCATCACGTACCTGCGCTGGGCCGGCCCCCTCCTTATTGTGGGCCTATTGTTCACCATCGGCGGCCTGGTGCTGACCGTCGTGCCCCGTACGAGCCCCAGCGTCCTCGGCGGTGCCATCGCACTGCCCGGCGCCGCATTCATCCTCCTGGCCGTCACGCTGGCCTTCCTCGGCCCATACATGCACGGCAACGACCAGCTCGTCAGCCGTATCCAGGTAGACTGGCGCAGCCTAGCAGGTGTCCTCGCCGTGCTCTCCATCGGACTCTCCACTGTCGCCTCCGGCATGGGCCTGGTCCGCAGCAGCGGTAGCAGCGAGGCCATGGCAGCTGGCTGGGACCACCCCACCGGCCAAGCCTGGGTCGCTGGCCGCAACCTGCGCTGCCCCGACTGCAGCACAGTGGTCACCGCCGGCTACGGTGTCGTCCCGATCTGCCCCACGTGCAACTTCGGTGCTGACTACGCCGGCCCCGCCGCACCCCCGGTCCCGGTCCGCTCCTTCACGACGGACTAGAGCCCTAGACGCTGCGTCTCCACCAGGATGCAGCGATCGGCGACCACATCGAGGCCCGCCTCATGGGCAGCCTCTAGTGCACCCGGCTCGACGACCCCCAATTGGGTCCAGAGCCACGGAGCACCCACCTTCACCGTCTCTTCCACCACTTCTGCCAGGTGTTCCGGCCTTCGGAACACATCCACGACCTCCGGTGCAGCCCCCCAATGGGCGGCCGCCGCAGCCAAATCAGGCACCGCCTTGACCCCAGCCACTTCGTCAGCGACGGGATTGATGGGCAAGACGTCGTGACCGCGACCCTTCAGGAACACGAAGATCCTGTGGGACGCCCGGTCTTCTTTGGGCGACGCCCCCACCACGGCGATGCGGCGGGGGGTGGCGAGAAGGGTCCTGATGGCGTCGTCATCATGGCTGTGATCGACCATGCCCTGAATGGGCCCCTTGACCTTGATGAACCCGCCGGCACGTGCCGTCGCCGAGGCCCCCGAGGCAACGGCGATGCATCATTCCCAGCCATCGGCTTTCAAGAACCCCCTTCCCCTGGACGGTTTGTGCCTGATGCCGCCAAGATGAAGCACATGGTCTTCCCCCGTAATGTCCTCGTGGGCCGCGACGCGCTCGATGAACTCGGCGCGATCGTCGCAGACATGGAGTTCGGCAAGACCGGCCTCGTGGTCGTGGACGCCATGACCAAGGAGCTCGTCGGTGACCGCGTGGAAGCCTCCCTCAAGGCCAAGGGCTTCGAAGCGGTGTTCTACGTCAGCGACGGACCGACCATGGAATCCGTGGAAGCGTGCGTGGCAGCTGGCAAGAAAGCCGGTGCGGCGTTCTACATCGGCGCAGGTGGGGGCAGCGTCATCGACGTGGCCAAACTAGCCGCCTTCCAGCATGGACCCGGATTCGTCTCCGTGCCCACCAGTGCCAGTCACGACGGCATTTGCTCCGGTCGCGCCAGCATCAAGGAACTGCAAGGCAGCACCAGCAAGGAAGCCAAGCCCCCTGCAGCCATCATCGCCGACACCGGCATCATCAGCAAAGCCCCCCACCGCATGTTGGTGGCTGGCTGCGCCGACGTCATCAGCAACCGCAGCGCGGTCCTCGACTGGCAACTGGCACACCGCCTGAAGGCCGAGGAATACAGCACCTTCGCCGCGGTCCTCGCCGAATCCGCCGCAGACCTGATCTTGGAGAACGCCGCCGCGATCCACCCCGGTCTGGAAGAATCCGCTTGGTTGGCGGTCAAGAGCCTCATCGTCAGTGGTGTCAGCATGGCCGTGGCCGGCAGCAGCCGCCCCGCCAGTGGCGCCGAACATTTGTTCAGCCACGCGCTGGACCGCATCGCCCCGGGCAAGGCCATGCACGGCGAGCAAGTGGGCGTCGGCACCATCATCATGACGCACCTGCACGGAGGCGACTGGCAAGAGGTCAAGCACGGCCTCGAAGTCCTCGGCGCCCCCGTCAACGCGGCGGGCCTCGGAATCGCCCCGGAAGCGATCCTAGAGGCTCTCACCACGTGCCACACCCTGCGCCCCGAGCGCTACACCATCCTGGGCGAGAGCGGCCTCACCATGGAAGCCGCCGTCAAGGTCTGCAAGGCCACAGGCGTCTTGTGATCCGCTCAAATCCTAAGAACCACCCCTTCGTGGACGGCCTGTGGAAGGTCTGACGCTCGTCCCCCTGGACCAAGCGAAGCCAGGGGCAAGGTTCTGGTTCAACGGCCCCAACGACGACGAGTGCAAGGGCTGCCCCTTCCAGAAGCTCTGCTTCAACCTGGAGATCGGCCACCACTACGAGGTGACCGAGGTCCGCGACCTGCGGCATCCGTGCCAACTGCACGATGAGGGCACCGTCCAAGTGGTCAAGGTCAAGCCCATCGGCTTCACCAGCACCGTGGAGACCAAGAAACTACGGGGAACAGCCGTCACTTGGACGCCGATCCCGTGTGGGTTCCCCGAGTGCAAGAACTGGTCCCTATGTCACCCGACCGGCCCCCAGCCGGGCCAGAGGCGTGCAGTCGTCAGCGAGCCTGAGCCGTTGGCTTGCCCGATGCACTACGACCTGCAGAAGGTCACGTTCTCTCCGTAGGCCCTTAGGCTATGCTCAAGCGTCGCCGGTCAAGAGCGGGTGCTCTTCGGCGAACTCGGGGTCATCGATCTTCCGGGCGATCTTGTTGACCTTGCGGCGGACCTTGGCCAAGCGGCGAGCGTCCTTCTTCTCGAAGCGGACGTCGAGGTTGCCTTGCTTCTTGACCATCCGGCTGCGCATGCGGTCGGCCCTCTTCTGCAGCTTGGTGTCTGCAAGGAGGACCTTCTGGATCTCTGGCTTGGCAGGAACGTCCGGTTCGCCGATCTCGGGTTTGGGCGGAGCAGCTTCGCCACGCTTCGCGGCCTTCTTGGAGGCCTTCTCCCAAGCAGCGAGGAGCTTGGCGGAACGCTTCTCGTGGCGCGCTTCGGCTTTGGCGACGTTCTTCTTCCAGGAGCGGCGCTCCTTGCGGACGTCGGCCTTGGCGCGGCGGTCCAATTTGCGCTGCAATTTGGCTTCGAAGCGATCCGCCTTCTTGATGGGGCGGTCGATCTTCTTCTGCCACTTGTTCTTGAAACGCTCGTAGGCGTTCTCCTGGGCGACGACCAGGGTCTCCTTGGCGCGGGTGCCCTTGGTGGCGGTCTTGAAGGACCTGTACCACAGGAGTGCCGAGCGGTACTCCTCTTCCATCAGGAAGTGGCGGACCACGTAGGCGGCGCGGGGATCCCGGGCTTCTAGGTGTTCCAGGTAGACCCGCTCGACCGGGACGGTGAAGGTGCGCCGCATCACCAGCTTCGGCCGCGCGTCCCGATCGCGCGCCCCGGAATCGCCCTCGCTTCTCGCCTCGCTCATCGCCGCCTCGATCCTCGCTGTCCCCGCTGCCGGCGAG
>JBFGSX010000153.1:0-4995 GCA_041566495.1 Thermoplasmatota archaeon | reverse complement strand
CGGGTATTCGTATTGCTCCCCACTGAGGGCGTCGCCGGCCCGTGCTGCCAGCGTGCTGTATGCGTCGCGGGGTGCCGTGTCACCGTCCCCGGGTACGTGGGGGAGTCCATGGACCAGGACCAGGAAGGGAATGATGGCCAGTAGGCCCCATTCAGCTCGCATGTGCCCACCCCATGCGGACCCGCAAGCGCTGTTGGGCCTCCACGATGCGGGGCCAGCCCGCCCAACTGGTCAGGCCAGCGGCGATCGAGGCCGTGGTCCAAGTGTTGATGGGAACACCCATCGCGAAGTCCAACAGGATCGCCGCCAGGGCCAATGCGCTGAACGAGAACACCGGCGCCAGCAGCAAGTAGCGCCGGTCGTCAAAGATGCGGTCGGCGATGGCGACTCCCGGGGCCAAGAACACGGCGAGTCCAAGAATCAAGCGCAGCCACGCCAATGGGCCTTGGAGGGCCAGCTCAGATTCCATTGGCGTTCCTCAGCCTGCCAGCATCCAATTGATACGTGTTGGGCCGACCCGTCAGGAGCTCGTCGTGGGCGGCCACCAATACCGCCGCGCCGGATTCGGCGGCGGCCTCAAGGGCCTGGATGACGAGTTGGGCGTTCTCTCGGTCGAGGCTGCTGGTCGGCTCATCGGCCAAGAGGAGCTTAGGCTTGGTGGCCAGGGCGCGGGCGATGGCGACCCGCTGCTGTTCCCCGCCAGACAAGGACGCCGGTCGGCGGGCTAGCAAGCCCCGGATTCCGAACATTTCTGATAGCTCCGCGACCGCCGCTTCCCGCACCGGGCGCTTGGCTCCTTGCAGGCGTAGGGGCAGTTCGATGTTCTCTCGGACGTTCAATTCGTCCAAGAGGTTGAGGTGTTGGAAGACGAGTCCGATGTGTTTGGCCCGGACGGCGGCGGCAGCCACTGGTAAGGGCCGTCCCATGAGGGACACGGTTCCGCGGCTGGGTGATGCGAGCCCGGCTGCCAGGCTCAGCATGCTGCTTTTGCCAGACCCGCTGCGCCCCTGCAACACCGTGACGCGCCCCTGCATGACGCGCAGATCGACGCCGTCAAGGATCGGGGGCCCGCCGGGGTAGCGGAAATGCACGCTGTCGAACCGAAGGACCTCCACGGCGTGACGACCGGGGGCGTCCTTGATACCTTTTCCAATGCGAAGCATTCAATCCGAAGGCGCGACGTCCTCTGCTTGTGCTCCTTTGGCGACTGTGGTCACGGCCCGACCGGCGGTTCCTCGTCGCCGCCTTGGGCATCGCCGCGGCCATCCTGCTCCCAGTAGCGGGCACGCTGGTCATCCAGGGCTTGGACATCCAGGTGGATGAGGATGCGTGGATCATGTACCGCGCCGACGGCGGACCCCTGCCTCGGGACATCCCGGCCCACACCGCACTCCGGTTCGAGACCGAAAATGGAGCGCCCGTTGCGGCCTACGTCATCGGCGAGCCCCTGGTCGGCCTCGACGAATCCGCCAACGATCCCTCCGGCACACTGCGCGCCGCCACCCGAACCATCGATGCCCCGCTTTTGCCCCCCGGAACCGCCTTGGTCCACCCAGGCACCCTCATTGGCACCGAACCCCACGTCGCCCTGCTGGACAAGCCCGTCGAACTGACCGGCATCATCGTCGCCCCCGCTCGGGGACCCGACGCATTCGAGACCGCTGGCCTCGAAAGCCTGCAAAGCCAGACCATCATCCTGGTCCTCGCCTCGGTTCCCGCCGTCGCGCTCGTCGCCGTCGCCTTCGGAGACCATGAAGCCCGACAACGGGCCCGCAGCGCCGCAACCCTCGCCGCCCTCGGCCGCCCGCAACTAGGACGTGCCATCCTCGCCCTCCGATTCCTCTGGCTCATGACCTGGGCCGTCGCCATGGCCACAGTGCTCGGCTTCCTTCTCTGGCGCTTCGGGGGTCCGGCATTCCGCCCCGAGGACACCCAACCCATCGGCCTCGCCCTGGCCATCGCGGTCCCCGCCACTCTCGGTGGCATCGTCGGTTTGTGGTGGGCCATGGCCCGCATCGGCAACGGCGAAGAGCGACTCCGCACGCCCCCCGCCGAGAACGACGCCCCTGGTGCCCGCATCGGTTGGCTCCCGGTGCTTGCCCGTCCCATCGCCCTCGGCACCCGACTCTTGCCCTTGCTCCTCGTCGCGGGAATCTTGTTTGGTATCAACCTGGGCTTCCCCCTGGCCGCTGCATCCGTCCCCGCCGCCATCGCCGGTGGCTCTGGTGAATGGGTCATCGGCTCCGACGGAGGCATCTCCTTTGGTGGCACAGCGGACGCCCGACCCGCAGACGTCATGGCCCTCGACCCAGACATCGATGCCATCGTCGCCGAACGCTTGCTGCCCACCCTCGTCAACGGACAGCCCACCATCATCCGGGGGGGCGACCTTGCTGCCCTAGCAGCCTACCACGGTGCCAACGGGGTCGGTGAGTCCGGCCTCTGGCTCGGCGAACGCCTCGCCGAGCGACTGGGGGTCGGTCCAGGGGACCCAGTGCGCGTGCAAGCCACCCAGCCCTTCGTGGCAACCATCGTCGTGGCGGGCATCTTCACGGGAGGCGGCGTGCTCGCAGACGAAGCCCTCCTGGACAACGAAGCCGCCGGCGAACTCACTGGCCACGCCCCGGGCCGCGCCACCGTGCTGCGCATGCGGCCCGACACCGACGAAGCCCGCTCGGCATTGAGCCGAGGCCGCCCCCAGATCGAGGTGCTCGATGTGCGCACCCAAGGAGCGCCTACGAGTGGCCAAGACATGACGATCCACATCGACGTCGTGAACCTCGCCGGCGCCTCTGGCGTGCGGGAACTCCCGGTCCGCATCAATGGCAACGTCCAGACGGTCGCCATCGCGAGCCTAGGCCCGTATGCCCGCGCGACCATCGAGGCGACGGTGGTCACCCCCGTGGGGCCATTCCAGATAGAGGTCAACCCCACCGTCGGCGTCGACCCCGAGCCATCCGCCGTCGACCTGCGCGCCCCGCGCATCGTGTTCCTACCCGACCCCATCCAAGTACAGGCGACCGGCGAAGGGACCGTCGCGCTACGCAATGGTACGGCCCAGGTCAACGAAACAACCCTCCGCAACGGCCAAGCCGAACTGCAAGCACCGGCGCCAGGCCGGTACCAGATCAGTTACGGCGAATACACCCGCAACGTCATCGTCTCGCCAGATGCCTATCGAGACGAGGCCCACTTCGTCATCGATGCTTTGTGGACGACCCCATACCGGCCAGCAGTCGGCACGACCGGCACACTGCACGTGGCCGTCACCAACATCGGCGCTTCGGGTGAGGACTTCGTCAACGCAACGACCACCGGCGGCCGCATCGTCCAAGCCTACGGGCAACTCTTGGCGGGTCAAAGCGGCGTCCTCGACATCTCCTTCACTCGGCTTGCATCGATGGATGAACTGCGCGCCGACGAACACGTCCTCAGCTTCGGCACCGACCCCAGTTCCCTTGCAGTCGTCAAGATCCCCGCAGAACGCTCCGCCGCCGTGCAGAACAAAGTCGCCGACCGCGTCCTGGGTGATGCACAAACCAGCCTCATGGGCCTCGCGACCATCTCCCTGGTCAGTATCCTCAGCGTCGTCTACCTTGGCACCGAGCGCACATTGCAAGGGCGGGCCCACGTGCCGAAAGTGTTGCACGCCCTTGGTGTCCCGCCAGATCAGATCCGTTACCGCGCCGCATGGGAAGCAGCCATCCTGGCGGCGGCTTCGTTCCTGATTGCAGCGTTCGTAGCCAAGGCCACGTTCCAGGTGCTGGGTCGCGTCGGTTGGCCCCTACCGTTTGCTCATTCCCTACCAGACCCGATTGGCCTGTGGTTCATCCTGCAAGCGGGCACTGCGTTCGCTGGTGCTGCCGCACTGGCATCCTACATGGCCACTGGCCGCATCCTCGGCGTCCGGCGATAGGCCTACGTGGACATGCCCGGCCATAGTGGTCGAGGTTGGGGCTCGGCCGCCTTGAGGTGGTAGCACTTGCGCCGGCCGATCTCACGGATGTGCAAGACGCCACCCTCGACGAGGCGTTGCAAGCGGTGCTGGGTGGTGCTGCGACTCCAGTCCCAGGTGCGCGCTGCGTGATCGAGGATCTGCTTCTGCATCAAGCCCTCATTGGCTTCGATGAAGCCGTGCAGTTCAGCCAGTTCGGGCTCCCGCAGCATCACCACGGTCTCCCAGGTCTGGTCATACTTGCCATGGTTCTCGAAGAATCGCACCGTCGACTTGTGGCGATGCTCCGCCAACACCTGTGAGCGGGCCAAGACCGACAAGTGGTGCCGGCAAGTGCCCGCGGGGATGTCCACCGCGCGGACCAGTTCCCTGAAGGTCGCGCCCGGGTTCTCCTTCACGTAATCTGCCAACGCACGGCGACGGGGATGCTTCAAGGCTTCCTCGGCAGGCAAGCGGGTGAAAAGCGCTGCGCCGTACACGAGTTTGGCCGCCAAACCAAGTAACACGGCCGCCCCGGCCGCGGTCGCAACAGTCACCGTAGGCGCACTCGATGTGGTGAGGGCCCCGTTGATGAACACGGCGTCCACGGAGCCATCCATCTGGGTCGTGAATCGGCCGTTGTCCGCGCTTTGCCAATCCTCGAAGCTCATGTTGCCTTGCAAGACCAACGTGTCATTGATGGTCGAACGGAACCCTTCCAGGCTGGGGTCGGTGGTGGCCCACGGGAAACTCGCTTGGCCGTTGACTGCAAGTCGGGCATCCGTAGCATAGGCTAGGATGTCCGCGGGCGTCTCGGTCTGAATGACGATGTGCTCGGCGCGGATGATGCCGTGTTGGTGGCGGGCAACGTTGGCACCAGTCATCCCGCCCGCATCGTGGGAGACCACGGCACCGGATTCTAGGGTGAAGTCATTGCTCGAGTCACGGCCCGTTACGCCGTAGAACACGGCTTCCGCGTCAGTGCACGTAAGGGCAATGACCGAGGTTTGTAGGGACGTGGCTAGGCCCTTGTCCGGCGGAGCCCAGGCCCCCAGAAGCTG
>JBFGSX010000152.1:0-5022 GCA_041566495.1 Thermoplasmatota archaeon | reverse complement strand
GGGCGCGGATTCGCATTGCGGCGGCCTTGAGACGGATGGCACTGACCGGGTTCTGTAGGTCATGGGCCACGACCGCCGCAAAGCGGTCCAGTTCTTCGTTGACGCCCTGCAACTGGGACCGGGCCATGGATTCGCTGAGCCGTGCAGCGATCAAGCCCCCGTATGCCTTCATGCGACCCCAATGGATGGCCAAACCAAGCACCGTTGCGACCTGCAGGGTGAACTGCGCATCCCATGGGCTCGACGTGAAGGTGATCGCCATGTCGAGCCAAGCGAGCCAGATGACGGACAGGGCCCAGATCATCCAGCGCCACGACAAGACGACCGCACCAAGACCCGCGAGTACCAAGGCGGTGGCGGGGAACGCCGGGATGCCATTGACCGCCGCCGTGACCATGTCGGTGCCGGCCAGTGCGAAAGCCACGGAGGCCCCTAGGCCGTTGGCCCAGTGCAGGGGTGGCGAGCCAAGCCAGGTCCACGCAGCCAACGCCAAGAGGTAGATGGCGACGGTGATGTCGGCCCCGACCACGAACCACCAATCGGAGCCCGTGTAGTCATTGCGCTCACGGAATGCGGTATAGGCGATGTAGAACCCGAAGCCCAGGCTGAGCGGACGCACTGTCGCCAGGACCACCTGGTCTAGGTGCTCTTGCATCGAGCCGTCTTCGGGCATACCCAATGAGACTCGGAGCCTGGGTGCATGGCTGCTTTGAGAGCGCCGCGAGGCACTCACCTCCCGCGAGGGACACCAACCCTTGGCATGCTTGGGGCGTCAGGGAATCCCCCGGCCGGACCCCATCTACCTTGGGCTACTACGCGAGGGCCTTTTCAGGGATCGTCGCCAACCTGTCCGCGGCTTGCTTCAGCGTCGTCTCCTTCTTGGGGTAGGCAAAACGGACCATGGTCGGACCCAACTCCTTGTTGGCATAGAACGCGCTCGCGGGGATGGCCGTGACGCCCACTTTTTCCGTCATCCACATGGCGAATGTGGTGTCGTCCATGTTGGGCTGGAGGTCCGAGTAGTCTGCCAGGATGTAGTACGCGGAGTCCGGCCGGTGGCAGCGGAAGCCGGCCCGTTCCAGTGCAGGCAGCAGGATGTCTCGCTTGCTTTGGTACATGTCCCGCAGTTCCGTGTAGTAGGATCCGGGCAGGTTGAGGGCGGTGACACCTGCGATCTGCAATGGGTGAGCAGCCCCGACCGTGAGGAAATCGTGGACCCGCTTGATGGCCTGGGTGATGGTGTCTGGGGCCGCCGTGTACGCCAGGCGCCACCCGGTGACCGAGTAGGTCTTGCTGAAGCCGCCGATGGTGACGGTCTGTTCGTGCATGTCCCCCACGGTGGCCAGGGATGTGTGGTGCTTGCCGTCGTACACCATGTGCTCGTAGATCTCGTCCGTGACCGCGATGGTGCCATGCTCCAAGCAGAGGTCGGCGATGAGTCGCAACGTCTCGTCGGTGAAGATGCGGCCCGTCGGGTTGCCGGGGGTGTTGACGATGATGGCTTTGGGTTTGCGGGCGAACGCGGCCTTGAGGGCTTCCTCGTCGGGCTGGAAGGCGGGCGCGTCTAGGGGGACGTGGATGGGCGTGGCACCACTGACCACGGCGTCAGGGCCGAAGTTCTCGTAAAATGGTTCGAAGATGATCACCTCGTCGCCAGGGTTGATGATGCTCAGGAGTGTGGCCATCATCGCTTCTGTGGCGCCGCAGGTGACCACGATGTTGCGCTCGGGGTCGGTGTCGATCTTGTTGAAATCCTTCAGTTTCGTCGCCAATGCTTGGCGCAACGGGGGCGCACCCCACGTGACCGCGTATTGGTTGTAACCATCATCGATGGCTTGTTTGGCGGCATCCATCAGGACGCGGGGAGGGTCGAAGTCAGGGAAACCTTGACCCAGATTGATAGCCCCGTGCTTGGCCGCGACTTGGCTCATGCTACGGATCACAGACTCCGGGAAGTGCTGCACCCTATCGGCGACGCGGCTGTCTGCGATTGCGTAGGAAGACATTGGCAGGGCAACCGACTGGGGGCATTAGGGTTCTGGGGCCGAGCCGGTGCCCCTATCAATCCGCGACACCCATAATGGACCCTTGACGGGCTTCATCGGGGAGCGCACCAACCGGGCCGCCGCCATCATGACAGACGATTTTCGAGTCTACCATGAGCTGGCTCCCTGGTTCGAGGCGCGAGGCGTGCAGTTGCTGGGCCTACGGGCCGGCGAGGAAGTACCCCCCACGGTGCGCGTGGTCCTTGGCGGACCACCGGACGACGCCCGTTCCGTGCCTCTCCCTGAAGACCCGGAGGCAGCCTGGCTCCGGGTGTGCCAAGGCCTGGATGCGCGGCGCAACGGAGGCCCTTACCGCCATGTGGTGGTAGGGGTAGACCCTGGCGCCACCATCGGCGTCGCCCTGCTCGCCGACGGGGCCGTGTTCATCGTGGCAGAATGTCACTCGGCAGACGAAGTGGCCCGGCGCTTGCTCGTTTGGCGACCTAGCCTCGACGCAGAGCAGTGGTCCATCCACGTCGGGGACGGCGCCCCGGAATTCGGCGAGCCCCTCGCGCAAGCGGTGCAAAAGGCCTGGCCAGATGCGGTGGTCACCTTCACCTCCGAGCAGGCTAGTTCTCCCGCGGCACCCGCCACCATGAGCCGGCACACGGACGCCGCCATCTACATCGCCATGCGAGGGACGCCATGAAGCGCAAGGCCACTGGCTTGGACCTGGCTCCGTTGCGGGAGGAACTGGAGATGCTGCCGAGCCACCCCATCAGCCGGGTGCACCCACGAAATTGGGTGTTCCGCATCAAGCGGATGCTGGACGCCATCGGCCATGCCCGCCCAGCCAATGCGGCGTTCTTCCGCACCATCAACCCTTACCCGACGCCGTTCGAGCACCACAAGATCGAGACGGACGACGGCGTCGCCATCGCGCTCTGGTACGGGCCCCCAGGCGGGGAAGCTGGGGCCAATGAATCTGCTGCGCCTCCGTTCGGCCTGGTGATCGTGCCCGGGATGTTCTCCACCAAGGACGACACGGTGCACAAGAAGCGGGCCATCTGGATCTGGCGCCATTGGAAGATCCCCGTCGCGTGCATCGACATGCGGGCGTTCGGTGAGAGCAATGGCATCGCCACCGGGGGCTGGAAGGAGGCGCTTGATGTCACCGCCGCGGCTCGATTCCTGAAAGAGAAGGCCGGCGTCGCCAAGGTCGGCATCCTCGCCGAGAGCATGGGAGGGGCCAGCGCGTTGAACGCCATGGCCCAGGATGAAGAGAGCGGCGTGCGGACCCTGACCGGCGGCACCCTGTGCTACAGTGGCTTCGTGGACCTCAAGGACGCCGTTCATTACGTCAGCACGGAGCCCCCCCAGAACGACCCGTTCCACCTCCAGTGGGAAGCCTTCCGGAAGCTGCTGAACTACAAGAGCCACGGGGGCTACCAGCGCTTCGATGAGTACCTGGACGATGCGGCACGGGTCAACGGCCTCACTGGCTTCGACGAGATGGCCGAACTGGGCAACCCCAAGTGGAAGACGGCACTCATCAAGGGCCCGACCCTGTTGGTCCATGCCGCCGACGATCCCGTGGTCCCCGTCCGCCACGCACGCCGCATGGAGCGTTATGCACGGGGAGATCTCCACATCCAGGTCATGACCGTGCCGTGGGGCCAGCATACGGGCTTCGAGAGCATGGACCCGGGGTGGTTCTGGAAAGTGACGACCCGGTTCTTCTCGTTCGTCAACGGGGTCGAGCTACCAGATCCCTACGAGGCGCAGCGCAAGCGCGACCCCAAGACCTAAGTCCAGATCTCAAGTCTGCACTAATAAGGAGTGAGCCCCGCCGCGTGGGCCGCACCGCGGACGACCCTGATAGTCGCCCCACTGCAAGTACGCGGCGCCCGTGATACCTATGCAGCCCCAAGACAAGCCGGCGGTGGACCTCAAAGCCACCTTCGACGACCTTCCACTTTCGCAGACGATGCTCGGCGCCCTCGACAGGATGGGCTTCGTCCACCCCACCCCTATCCAAGAGAAGGCGATCCCGATCGTCCTCAAAGGCACCGACGTGATCGGCCAAGCCCGTACTGGTACGGGCAAGACCGCCGCCTTCGGCATTCCCTTCATCGAGACCTTCGACCCTGAGGCCGACTACGTCCAGGGCCTCGTCCTCGCACCGACTCGCGAACTGGCCATCCAGATCGGCGAAGAAGTCGAGCGCATGGCAGAAGGCCGCGAGTTCAGCTACGTCAACGTTTACGGTGGCGCCGCGATGGAGCCCCAAGAGAAGGCGCTGCGTGAAGGCGTCCACCTCGTCGTGGGCACCCCCGGCCGCATCATGGACCACATGGAGCGCGGCAACCTCGACCTCTCCAAGTGCACGTACGTGGTGCTGGACGAGGCCGACCGCATGCTCGACATGGGCTTCATCGATGACATGGAATGGATCCTGCGTCATCTGCCTCACAAGACCAAGCGCCAGACCCAGCTCTTCTCGGCCACCATGCCGACGGAGATCAAGAGCCTGGCCCGTCGCTTCATGACGGACCCGGTGCACGTCAAGGTCAGCACCGACGATTTCGCTGTCCCGGACACGATCGAGCAGGTGTACTACCAGGTCGGCCGCAAGAACAAGCACTGGGCCTTGACGCGCTTGCTTGACAGCCCCGATGAAGAGATCGACCTCGGCATCGTGTTCTGCTCGACCAAGATGATGTGCGACCGCCTCGTCAGTGACCTCAACCGCTGGGGCTACAACGCTGAGGCTCTGCACGGCGACCTGCCCCAGTCCAAGCGTGAGAAGGTCCTCGAGCGCTTCGACAAGGGTGAGATCCGCTTCCTCGTGGCCACCGACGTCGCCGCCCGCGGTCTCGACATCGACGCCATCACCCACGTGGTCAACTGGGACATGCCAGACAAAGAACCCGAGAACTACGTCCACCGCATCGGCCGCACGGGCCGCGCCGGACGCAAGGGTAAGGCGGTCTCGTTCATCGGTCTTGATGACAAGACCATCCTGCGCCGCGTCGAG
>JBFGSX010000151.1:0-5078 GCA_041566495.1 Thermoplasmatota archaeon | reverse complement strand
GCACTGGTGGCGCCGTTGAAGCCGAAGCCCATGGCGTCGCTGGTGAGGCCTTCTGCGGTCTCGCCCAGTTGGCTGGCCAGGAGTTCCCAGTCGTCGCCGTCGTGTTCAGCCCATTGGCCGATGACCTTCATGGCGATGTTGAAGCCTTCAAGCTCGGGGCCTTGGAAGTCCTCTTGCATGGAGGCCTTGAGCTTGCTGACGAAGTCCTGCATGGACATCTCTTCTTCGTTGGTCATGGGAATCACGCGGTGACGTATCCGACGGCGTCGGGGACAGGAGGGGCTTCGACGAAGTCGCCTTCGCGGCGCTCGATCTTTTGGCCGCCGAGTTCGACGAGTTCGTTGTCTTCCCACTTCGGGTTGAGGCGGGGGCGGGGCTTGCAGGTCTCCAACAGGTAGTTGGCGACGATGGGCCAGGCCATGATGACGTCGCTGTAGAGCGTCGCCTTGGTGGCCTTGGCGTGGACCTTGCCCCAGGCTTGGGCCTCCTCGAGGGTGCTGCCGGAGAGGCCGTTCCATTCGGGGCGGTCCATGGTGATGTTGACGGCGTATTCGTGGCCTTCGCGGTCGGTGTACTCGGTGGTCTCGCAGACCACTTCGCAGTCGTTGACGAAGTTCTTGGGGACGCCGCCGCCGAGGTAGATGACGCAGCTCTTCTTGCTGTTGCCCTTCAGTTGGGTGATCTCCCAGTTGTCTGCGACGGGGTCGTGGATGAAGCTCTTCTTGGTGCCGGCGCGGGTGTGGCGCCAGTGGTTGATGCACAAGCCGATGCCCATGGAGCAGTCGGTCAAGGCGGGGATCCAGAGGGGGACCTGGAATTCGTTGACCTTCGCGAGCACGCCCTTGTTGACGGCCTTCAGGTCGTTGTAGGCGCGGCCTTCATTGATGGTCTGGCCGACGAAGTCGGTGAATTGGCGGCTGGTCTTGACGCCGGCGATGTCCTTGTCGTCGGCGAGGTAGCTGATGTAGCCGTCGCAGGCGCGCAGGAAGTCCTCATCGATGTAGGAATCGTAGAGGCGGTCGATCATGTGGTCGCGTAGCAACAGGTTGTCGACGCTGGGGCGGCCTTGGCCGACGGGGCCGCCGAGGCTCAGGTACAGGTCGTCGTCGATGCAGCCGCCGGTGCTGACCCAGGCGTCGATGAAGCCGGCTTCCATCATCTTGACGAAGAGGTCGCGCATGCCGGTGGAGATGAGGGTGCCTGCGGTGGCGAGGATGACCGTCGGGCGGTCGGGGTCCTCAAGGGCGCGGCGCAGGATGTCGCAGACTTGGCCGAGTTGGCGGCCCTGCGCGGAGGTCTGGGCCATCATCTCGATGAGCTTCACCACGTCACCGGTGGGTTGCACCTGGTTGACGGGGTTGGCAAAGAAGTCGCTCTTGTTCCATTCGTATTCGGGGTCGATGCGGGATTCCATGGTAGGTCACCTCCAATTGCACAGCCGCCTGGGGGGCGCTTCGCTGTGGGGGTCGCGCCAGGAGGGACGCCCACGACCGCGATGACCCGCATCGGCCGGTAGGGTGAATCGAGGGCGTCTTGTAGATGAAACCGGCGCCGCTACGCAAACTTGGGTTGGATGGTCGTTGCCGGGTGTCAGGCGTTCCATTTCTGTGGCTGCTTGTGCCTGGCTGCGCTTCGGGTGCCGACAACCTGAAGAACAGACAAATGCAGCCCTCCTCAGGCGAACGACTTGCCCAATCCCCCCGCACCCCCCAGGCTGCCCCGTCAAGATCATCGACGACCGCCGCCGCCGTTCATCAATCTCTCAGGCGACTACCGTTTCCTTCGTGGGGGCTACTGGGCCCTTGTCGATGCGGAGCTGAACGGCTACGAGAGTCGTCCTAGTCCCCTGCAAGCCGCCACCGCCCAGAATTGTGCCGCCGCGCTGCTGGTGGCCAAGCGGGCAGGCATCCCATGTGCGACGTGGAAGGTCGCCCGCAAGCCTGAGGACGTCACGCCGCCGGCCATCCTGGTCCCCAATGCGGGCCACACGGACACCTACTATCACTGCGAATCCACTCGCTCTGCCGCCAGTCAATGGCGCAGCGCCAGCCAGAACGGCACCCGCACCGCCCTCGCCGTCGAGCGCACGGGCAAGCTGCGCTCCATGAAGCAGGTCGTCGGCACCACCACCAGCGAACACTTCGATCTGGCATGGCAAGTATGGCAAGCCTTCGGTGTGCCCCTGGCGACCATCTGGTACTTGGACACAGAAGACGGACCTCGTTTCGTCAGCCTCGACCCATTGCTCCTCCATGATCTCACAGAACGTGAACTCCGCATCTTCGGGGAGGTGAGCACACGGCCGATGTCGCCATCATAACGGATGCCATGAGCCGCGGGCGCTCCTTGGAACACAAGGCGATGCAGGCTTACATCCGTCAAGCACCCGACCACGGGCACACCGCGAAGATCATTGATGTCGCCGATGTCCACGAACTGGAGAACTTCGACGCCTCGTTCCTGCGCCTCGACACCAATGTCCTTGGCATGAGTTTCGCTGCCAGTCGCTACGCCTGGGAACTTGGTCACCACGTGGTCGACGATCCTCGCAGTATCCTGACCTGCATGAACAAGGCCCACGTGCAAGGCATCCTGGAACGTCACAATGTCCCGACGCCGGACACGGTGCTCCTCACCCGGGCGGGTTACGCCGCGCTCGACCCCGAAGCCCTGTTTGCTGAACTGGGCACCCCCATCGTCGTCAAGGCCCCCAGCGGCGCCTTCAGCAGCGCCGTCGAGAAGGCCCACGATGAGAAGGAACTGCGCGCGGTGCTGCGCAAGTTCGCCGCCCGCAGCGACGTGGTCCTTCTGCAACGGTACACCCCAAGCCTGTTCGACTGGCGCGTCGGCCTGCTCTGC
Source organism: Thermoplasmatota archaeon (assembly GCA_041566495.1). GTDB lineage: Archaea > Thermoplasmatota > E2 > JACPAO01 > JAHFTW01 > JBFGSX01. Next base: position 2,219 of record JBFGSX010000151.1, on the reverse strand, counting down.
GGCGAGCCTCTCTACGCGGCCCGCTACCACATCCCCAAAGGTGCCTGGCGCATCCACGACAAGCCGGAAGGTGCCCAGAAGAAGGAATGGGCCAAAGTGGAACGGGTCGAACTGGACGACGTTCCCTCCCAGATCATGGATGCGGCCACTCGGGCGGCTGGCGCCATCGGTCGCAGCCTATACGGCGTCGACCTGAAGCAGCTGGCCAATGGGTGTGTCGTCATCGAGGTCAACGACAACCCCAACATGGACTATGGCCAGGAACTGCCCGCCGAGTCGTCCATGTACGGTGAGATCATCAACAGGATCGCCACCGAGGGCCCCCGTGCCTGAGTTGAGACGCGCGACCATCGACGACCTGCCAGCCATCGTGGCCCTCGAAGAAGCCGCGTTCCAACCTTGGCGCCGCAGCAGCCCAGGCAGCCTACGGCGGAGTGTGACCAGTGCCCACCAGAGCGTTTGGGTCATCGATGACGGTGGCGTGGTCGCAGACATGATCCTCTGGCACCGCGCCAAGAGCATGCGTATCTACGGCCTCGCTGTGGACCCGGCCCGGCAGGGCCAGGGCCTTGGCAAACGCTTGATGGACCACGGCATCGAGATGGCCCGGGCCAAGGGTCAAACCGTGCTGCTGGAGGCCGACGTCAACGACGCTCGTCTCGTGTCCTGGTACGAGCAACAAGGCTTCGTCAAACACGCACGCCGCATTGATTTCTACGCGGAAGGCAAGGACGCTTGGCGCATGGTGCGACGGGCATAGAGCGCCCGGCCTAGGTCACGAGGATGCGGATCAGCAGGCCCGCAGCCATCAACACAAAGAGCGGCTTGACCCATTTGTCCCCGTGCCGGACGTTGGTGCGGCTACCCACGAAGGCGCCAGCCATGGTGCCGATCATCATGCCGATGCCGATGCGCCAATCGATGACGTCTTCGAAGGCGAACAGCGCCAAGGCGCCGAGGTTGGAGCCGAAGTTGAACAACCGCCCCTGGGCTGCCGCATCCACGAAGCGCATCCCAAGGATACTGACCAAGGCGAACAGCAGCAGGCTTCCCGTGCCGGGCCCCAACAGGCCATCGTAGAACGCGATGATGCCCACCGCGACCGCCGCCCCGAGGAGGGTCCACCTGTCTGGCTTGCTGTACTTGTCTTCCTTGCCAAAGCGTGGCCGCAACAAGACGTAGCTCACCATGCCGATGATGACGATCGCGATGAGTGTCAGGATGAGGTCTTCTGGCAAGCGCAGGACCGTCCAGGCACCGGCCATGCTGGTCACCACTGCGATGGGGAACAACCAGTAGAGTTCAGGGCGAAGCAGATTGTAGCGGGCGTATTGCCAAGACGCCATGCCACTGGCCCCGGTGCCGGCTACCTTGTTGGTGGCGATTGCGGCGTGGGGTGGGACGCCCGCGGCGATGATGGCGGGCAACGTGATGACGCCCCCGCCCCCCACCATGCTGTCAATGAACCCAGCAAGCATGCTGGCAGGGATGAGCCAGAACAACGGGTCCATGAATCAAGAGGCGCGCCGGTGGATGAAATGCCTGCTCATCGGCGGCGTAACGCCAATGCCGCGGCGAGCAAGGCCGGGGCCACAAGGAACCCTAACGGGCTTTCCTGGTCGTTGGCGGGCGCGTCCAGGACCGGCTCCGGTTCGGGCTCCGACACGGGTTGCGGGGCGGGTGCTGGCTTCGCCGTCACCGTCAAGGAAGCAGAATCCCTGGACTCCTGATCGTAGCTATTCGTTACCACGAGTTCGATGGTGTGCGTCCCAACTCCGGGCGAGAACGACTTGGTTTTGCCGCCGCCTTTGGCTTCGCCATCAAGGAGCCAAGCGTACGTGTTGGATCCGCTGCCATCCGTCGTGATGGACGCGTCGGCGGTGACGGATTGGCCTTCCACGATGCTGGTCGCGGAGAGGCTGAATGCGGCGATGGGCGCCACCGGCGCCGACACCATGACAGACCTAGTGGCGGAGTCGGAGTCTTCGCCATCCGAAACCGTCAACTCCACCGTGTACGAACCCGCCGCAGCGTAGTCATGGCTCGGGCGCCGACCGGAGCCCGTGGAACCATCGCCGAAGTCCCACGAATAACTAAGCGAGTCGCCATCAGGATCCGCGCTGGCTGACGCATCGAACGACGCCGACAAGACCCCGCCCGAAGCCGAGAACGACGCCGAGGGAGCTTGGTTGGGCTCCGGCGGCGGGGGTGGCGGCGGG
>JBFGSX010000150.1:0-5135 GCA_041566495.1 Thermoplasmatota archaeon | reverse complement strand
GCGTCATCGGCCTGCACCTAGAACTCGGTGAGAACCTGGTCCACGTCCTACTCGGCGCCTGGGCCCTCACAGCCGGTTTTGGGGCTCGCTACTAGGGTGGCTCCATGACCCGTTACGTCTCCCGAAAGGAAGCGCTGGAGCACCCGTTCCGCCGTCCCATGATGGAACGGGTCGACAAAGAACCAGGCATCAGCCTCACCGAACTGGCCGACGCGTTCGACGTCACCCCTAGCACCGTTCTATGGCACGCCCGGAAACTGGCCGCCGCGGACGTGCTGAAGATGGAACGGAAAGGCCGACGGCGCCTCTTCTTCTCCGCGCAGGGCGGCCGCGCCGCCCGTGAAGAGGCCCTGCGCCACGAAGCGCTGCGCAAAGGCTACGCCAAAGAGGCCCTGGAGGCCGTCCAGACCGACCCAGGCTTGACCGCCCCAGGGTTGGCCAAACGACTCGGTATCGGATTGCACATCGCCCGCGACCTGCTGGCCCGCTTGGCGGGCGCAGGGCTGGTCCAAGCGGACCGCGGCGGCCGTGCCATCCACTACTACGCCAAGTCCCTCTGAGCTTCCACGCCCTTTCTCCCCCTTTCCCCCACCCTTTTTTGTTAAACCCGACGCCCACCGATGTCAATCCAATGTCGGACTGGCGCGTCCTCGAAAGGCACGACAGGATTGCCCTGGGTAGAGCGGGGGATGCCAAGACCTTGGACCTGACCGTGCGCATGGCGTGGGAGGATCTGGATCCCAACCTCGATGCCACCGAGGTTCGCCGGATGGCGTTCCGACAACTGAAACGCATCATCGACAAATGGGACGAAGAGGGCTGGCTCTCTCACAGTCAGATCATCACTCCCATACCTTCGGAGAAGAAGAAGGAGATCGAAGTGCCATTCCACGTGGCCGAGCGGGGCACCCGCCCCGAGCGACCCAAACTCGACTGGCATCGCCCAGAGCTGAATGACAGCGACCTGAAGGCGTGCCACCAGTTGCTGGAAGGTCTGCTGCTGCTCGGGGTGCACGGACGGGCCGTCAGCACTGGGGACCTGGTCAAGAAAGGCAAGATCGGTGCGCGGGCGCTGTACCGCATCATCAACACGGATTCGGATGCCTACGCCTACCTTCAGCCCTACATCCAGGACATGAAGAGCCGTGGCCGGCGCTTGCTGGATCTCACACCGGAAGGGCGCTTGCTGGCCAGTCAGATCCGGGTCGGCGCCATCACGGTCTGATCACGTGGCGGATTGGGGCTCGTCCGCATCCGGAGCGACGGCCACCTTGGCGTAGCGCAACACCCGTTCGCCGAGCTTGTAACCCGTGGCGATGACCCGGCTCACTTGCCCAGGGCCGACGCCCTCGGCGGCCTCTGTGGCGAAGGCTTCGTGCAGGTCCTGGTCGAAATCGTCGCCGACGGCACCAATGGGCTTGACGCCGGTGTCCTCGAGGAGACGGTCGAACTCCCGTACGATCATCTTGACCCCTTCAGCCAGGGGGCCAGGGTTGCGCTCCGCCTCGTAGGCTGCCATCTGGCCATATTCGTAGACCTGCAGGAAGCCTTCCAGGACGCGGGCCTTGACACGGTCACGTTCGATGGCGGCGTCCCGCTCGACGCGCTTCTGGAGGTTGACGTAGTCCGCACGGGCGCGGGTCAAGCGGTCCTTCAGGTCGGCGATCTCCTGCTCCAGCGCCTCGGTGGGGCTGGCCGGGGCTTCGTCGGCCTGCGTGTCGGTCGTCGGTTCGGCATCCAGGATTTCGCCTTCCGTCGCGCCGGCGTCGTCACCCAGATTGTCGCTCATCGCGTCCGCCGACTTGCATGGCCTGTAAGAGCCTGACGGGGCGCCGAGGCCTTATGCGCATGCCCCGCTGCGTCGTCGTGGACGTCCCTTTCGATGACCTGCTGGACCTGAAACGCCTCAGCGCAGCGGGTGGGGAGGCGGTCTATGAGGTGACGGTGGACGCCCGTCATCACAACCCCGCCGGACGGGTCCATGGGGGCCTTCTGAGCAGCTTGGCGGACACCGCCATGGGAGCCGCGTTCCTATCGGCCCTGCCTGGCGACGTGTCTGGGACCAACTTGGATCTCTCCATGCGCTTCCTGCGCGCGGTCGTCGATGGTCGCCTGGAGGCAAGGGCCCACACGGTGAAGGCAGGGCGGCGGGTCAGCCTCATGGCGTGTGAGATCCGCGACGCAGAGGGTCGCCTCGTGGCGACGGCCCAGAGCCAGTTCCTTACCCTGTGATGGGGAGGGTCTGGGCGTTGTTCTGACCATCCAAGGAGCTGACCACAAGGGTGCAGCGGAACGCCCGCAGGCCTGCCGTCTCGGCCAGTTCGGCCGCCCGGCGCTCGAGGGTGTCCGAGTCCTTGCCATGCAAGTGGAATGCGATGCTCGCCTGGGCGGCCATGGTGAAGACCCGTGCCACATCAGGTTGGCTGGCCAAGTGGCGCAGGGCATCCGGGTCTGTGCTGTGTGTTGGCACGCCGACGACCAATGCTTCGTAGTGGCCTCCTAGGTTGGTGAGGTCCACGTGGGCCCGGAAGCCTCGAATGACACCGTCTTCCTGGAGCTTGGCGATCCTGTCCTCGGCCACTTCCAAGGAGCAGCCCACGGCGGCGGCCACGGCTGCAGCGTCACAGCCGGCGTCCTGGGCGATCTGGGCCAAGATCTTCTTGCTCATCATGTCGATTCGGTGCTTCACGTTCAATCCCTCAAACCTTCATCAGCCGGCCACGGGCTTGGCGGGTTGTTCGTCACTCACTGACAGACAAAGCCGCCCGCCGGATGCCCGGAGATGCGTTAAGTAAACAGGAAAGGAGTGCCCTGACCGGATGTCGGCTGCCATGAGCAAAGGCAACATGATGGTGCTGTTGGTGGAGGATGATCCAGACGACGCCCGCAGTGTTTTCGTGAGCTTGGAAGCTGAGCCGGTGTCCGTGGAGCACGTGCGCACCGGTGCAGAGGCCATGCAGGCGCTCGAGACGACGACGCCGTTCATCATCCTCGTGGACCACCGGCTACCAGACATGACCGGCGTGGACCTGATCGGACGCATCCGCGCATCAGGGTTCGCCGGGAGCGTCATCATGGTCAGCGGCGTGCGCGAGGACCGCATCGTCGCCAAGGCATTCGAAGCAGGCGCCGACGATTACATGGTCAAGGACCTGGACTTCGGAGACGAGGTCCGTGACCGCTTACGCACCGAGGTCGAAGCCTGAATGGACCTGCCAGAATTGCTGGCGAACATGGCGCCATACGGGCTCGATGAAGGGGAGGCCCTGGTGTACTATCACCTCAGCAGGACCGGTGGCGCCCGGGCTTCGGACGTGGCCGATGCTGCCAAGCGCAAGCGCCCAGACACGTACCGTCTGCTGGACTCCCTTGTCATGAAGGGCTTCGTCGAGAAGACCCTGGAGAGGCCGACCCGTTTCCTTCCCGTTCCCATCCATGTGGCCATCCAGCGCTGCGTGGAGGCCCGTCGCACGGAAGCCGCCGCGCTGGCCACCGCAGCCACGGGGCTGGTCCAGGCATGGCCTAGGCCCCACGCGGAAGCGGGCCCGGGGCATCAACGCTTCACCGTCTTCCAGGGCAAGGATCAGGTGCAAGGCTTGCTGCACCGGATGTGTGCGGCGGCCCGGGATGAGATCACGGTGGTCGCATCTCCGGGTGGCTTGGCCCATCTGGGCCTCGCGGCTTTCCTGGCAGGCCTCGAACCTGACGTCGCTTCCCAGGTCCATGTACGGGTCCTGACCAAGCCCGACGTGGGGCGCGCCGAGAGCCTGAAGCCCCTGCAGGCGTTCGCGGAGATCCGCCACGCCGAGCTCCCCAGTTACCACCAGATGATCATCGTCGATGCGCAACAGATCGCCTTGTTCGTGTCCTCCGGTCGCAAGGTCTCCACCCACGGGGATGTGCAGACCGTCCTATGGCTCAATACCCCAGATTTCGTCCTGGCACAGAAGGCACTGTTCGATGCGGTATGGGCCACCGGAGTCTCGAGTGACGAACGGGCGGCCGCCGCTGACGAAGGACGGCTCCCCAATGAGACCCGCTTGTTGAGGGGGCGCTGGCAACGCTTGGATCGGATGCGTCGCATGGTCGCCCACGCCACGCAAACGATATGGATCCGCGCGCCGAAAGAAGAGACCGCCAGATGGTCTCGGGGTGGGCTGGGTCGGAGCTTGGCCAAGAAGGCCTCTGAAGGGGTCGCGGTGATGGTATGGACAGATGGCCCCATGACGATCCGGGGCGCCACTCGCGTTGAATCGGAAGCGCCGGCGAGCATGGAATGTCTGGTCGACGGCGTGCAGGCGCTGAGCGTGTCTGGGGCTCGGGATGACCCCCACGCCATGGCGTTCGAAGGAGAATGGTCAGTGTGGTCCACCCACCGGGATACGGTGGCAGCGGTGCTGCAACGGTTCGAGGTCTTGCCTGACCCCGTGTTGGAGATCGATTAAGCGATGGCGTTGACGGCGGGGTGGTTGACGCCCGCCCAGAACGCGAGCAGGGAGCGGATGCTGGCTTCCAGCTCGTCCACATCCACAGGCTTACGGACCCATGCATTGGCGCCCAGTTTGTATCCCTCGTCTGGGTGGAGATCGGTGGCTGTGAAGATGACGATGGGCACGCGGCGGGTGCGCGGGTGCATGCGCAGGCGCTTCAGGACCTCGAGGCCATGCATGGTTGGAAGATCCAGGTCGAGGAGGATCAGTTCGGGGATCGGACCGTCCTCTGTGAGGCTGTCCACGGCCGCTTTGCCATCAGGGTAGCACTCCAGTGCACAGTCTGTAGCCAAGCTCGTGACCAACGCCGTGATGTCGGGGTCGTCTTCGACGAGGGCGATTGGGCGCTTTGCCAACAACGTCGCAGTCGACACCATGCTGCACGATGGAACGTGCGATGCTTAATGCTTGCCCCAAGGCAGACCTGTTGTCTCCATGCAGGGCCGGAAAATGGCTGGAATAAGGAGGAGAATGAAGGTTCAGGCGAACAATGCGAAGGGATCTGCTTCGTCGCTGTTCAATGCCGTCTCCAAAGCCTCGGTGGGCTGGACCCATGCGACCCGGCCTTCGCGTACGCGCTCCACGAGTCCGGCGTCTTCGAGGGCAGCCAGGCGCCGGGTCACGACGCTGGGGGCCAGTTCGGTG
>JBFGSX010000149.1:0-5167 GCA_041566495.1 Thermoplasmatota archaeon | reverse complement strand
GGCATGCGGACACTGGCGGCCATCAAGCCGAGCAAGAGCGCCATGAGCGGAATGGGGTAGCTTTCCAGCGCCCAACCAACCAGGTTGGCACCGAGCAGGAGGCCGATGGCGATGCCCACGGCCACGAATGCGAGGAAGGTGCCGTCGATGTCTTGCCACGCAGCACGCCATTGTCGTCGGCGCACGTGATGGGCTGCGTTGGCGCCAAGGCCGGCGATGGCACGCACGAGGCGTGGATAGATGCCTAGGATCAACGCCACGGTGCCTCCACTGATGCCTGGGACCGAGTCGGCCAGGCCCATGCTGAAGCCCTTGCCGAGGATCTTCATGGCCATCAATCCACCGCGATGATCTCGTCCACGAGGTGCGCTTTCTCATCGCGCTTCTCCTTGTGTTCCTCGAGGAAGTTGACGAGGAGCTCGACGGCTTCCTTCTTGCAGCCACCACAGAGACGCTCACCGGTCTTGCATTCGTCGTAGACCGTCTGCAAGTGGTCGTCCTTGGGGGCCAAGTGGTAGAGGTATGCTTCGTACACGGGGCAGCGGTCGGGTTCGCCACCCTTCTCCCGTTGCTCTTCGGCGCTTTGCCTGCCACCGGTGACGCTGCGCATGAACTTCTTCTTGGCGTCCTTCGGGTCGTCGGTGAGGAAGATACTGGAGTCCGGAGTGGAACTCGACATCTTATCGCCGGTGAGGCCGGTCATGAAGCGGTGGAACGTGGCACTTGGGCGGATGAATCCGAGGCCGCCTTTCTTCTGCTCCGCTTGGGCCAAGGCAAGATCCAGGTCGCGGACGTCTCGGTTCGTGAGGTGCTTTCCAAGGAAGATCTGGCCATGCCGGTCGTTGCGCTTGCGCTCGGTGCGGGTGCCGATGCCTTGGGCATCCAGGACGGCGTCGGCGACGTCGAGCCACTTCTGGACGTTGTCGCTGCCCTTGACGGCTAGGAACCAGCCTTCTGCTTGTTCGAGCAGGTTGTAGCGGCGCCATTGTTGGGCGATGTCTCGGGTGAGGCGGATGTGGGGGTCTTGGTCGACACCCACGGGGACGAGCACGGGACGGGGTCCGCCGAGGGCTTCCTGCTGTACGTGCAGGATGTCTGCGGCTTGGATGATGGGCGCGTTGATGTGCGCGATGTGGGTCTCGGGTCCGAAGCCGTACAGGGCTTGGAGTTGTCCGAACTTGATGCGGGTGGCGAACTGATCGGCCAGGTCCTTGACGCTGCGGCGGCGGGTCTGGTAGTAGATCTCGCCGTTGTCAGGCGACAATCCCAGCGCGAGGTAGTTGAGGATGTATTGGTCGCGGGCGAGTTCGTCGGCTTGCTTGAGGCTCATGCCCCGGGCGGCGACCGCTTCGAAGTCGGCCACGGCGATGTGCACGTCGGCGCCGGCTTTCTGGTGGGCGATGAACTGGTCGGCCAACATCTTGTGGCCCATGTGCATGTTGCCACTGGGCATGAGGCCGGTCATGACCGCCCAGGGGTCGCGGGCCTTGATGGCGTCACGGATGCGTTCGAAGTCCCGGTGGCCGAAGATGACGCCGCGACGCATCAGGGCATGGGGTTCCTCGAAGGCGTTCCACTCATCGGCTCCGAACTGGGAGATGCCGAACTCTTCGCGGAGTTTGGCGTAGTCCTGGTATTGCGATTTTCCCCAGGGGTCGATGTGCACGCTTCTGCCAGTTGGAGGGGATTGATGGCTGCTTCGCCCTGGCGTCGCTCCCGCAAGCGGGGTACGACGACCATCATGGCCGCAACGATGATGGCGCTGCTGGCCCGGGCCCAAATGGAGGTCCACCAAGGGGTGGCGGCACCAAGATCCGGCCCGTCGTGCTTTGCACTCCAAGCGGCCACCAACACGGCGCCTTCGCCCCTGGGCTCGGGCCGTGCCAGGATCTCCCATGGCCCCTCCACATCGGCGTGGGTGACGAGGCGGTGGGGGCCGGCAGAGACCGGTACAGAGACGGCCTCACGGTCTTGGGTGGTGGCGATGGGGACGCCGTCCAGTTCCCATGTGACGGAAGCGCCATCGACCCCCACGGCGACCATGCGGAGGTCTTGGGGTTCGTCTAGGACTGGGTGTACCACCAGCATGGCGAGCAAGAGGAGGTTCATGCGATCACCGTGAAGCTGGTGCCGTACGTGCCCGCCGGAAGGGGTGCGGGGACGTCTCGCAAACGGAGGCGCAATTCGACGACCTCACCGGGGGCCAGCACCGGGAGCGCTGTGAGCGGGCCGTCGTACGGTGTCCAGGTGTGGTTGCCGATGTCGAGGCGGCCTGCCACGGGGATGGTCACGGGGCCCGTCAGGTCGGAGATGTCGATGCGAGGGGTGATGGTGTCGGTGCCCTCGTTGCGCAGGACGAAGGAGGTGTTGGTGATGACCTCGGCGGCGCCCGGGGGGAACGCGGGGAAGGAGAGGCCCAGTTCTGGCATGACGATGACGAGTCCGGCCAATCGGATGGTCACGTCGTGGGAGGTGACCGCGACGTTGCCGGCCATGTCGGAGGCCGTAAGGACCAGGGTCCAGGCGTCCCGGTCACTTGGCGCGGCGGCTTGCACGAAGTGGGTCCCGGCGGCAGTGCCATTGGCCAGCAGGATACCCCCGGCGGTCAGGTTCCACGCGGCGACGTCGTCAGCCCCGTTGCCATCGTCCACGTGCACCAGGACATCGAAGGCCGTGCCTTGAGGGACGCTCTGGGGGGCGTCGATGGAGATGGTGGGAGCCACATCTTGGACCGTGGCCGTCGCTTGACCGCTGCCTGCGTTGGGGCGACTACCCGGCGTGGGAGAGGTCTCAGACCAAAGGCCCTCGATGAGGCTCAAGGAACGGTTGGTAGGGGGCGCTGCAGGGACCTGGTCGGTGCGTCCATCCGGCCAGGAAGCGGAGCCGTACGCAAAGACATCCACGACCGAACCGGACGCGTCCTTCAGGATGACCTGGTCGCCGCCGTTGTTCCACACCGAAGCCCGGGACCATGCTGGGCCGCGGGCGTCAGCAGCGCCACCACCCCATAGGACGATCCTCCCGCCACCGGGCAATGCGTGGTCTGCGAACGTGTAGGCGTTGCCCGCTTGATCTGCGATGGTCCAGTTCCGGAGCGTGACCGGCGACGATCCGGCGTTCCAGACCTCGACGAACTCCCGTTGGCCCTGGGGGTCGGGAAGCAGTTCACTGATGACGACTGTCGGTGACTCTGCAGCGGCAGGCATGGGCCACGCGGCGGTCACGAGCAATACGGCCAGGACAATGGATTGTCGCATGCATCAGGCAGGACCCCGTGGCGTGGAAGGGGCGTGGCACAGGCCAGGGGCCGTGCTAGAACAGACCTTGGCGGGAGACGCCGGGAGGCTGGAGAGGCTTGGTCAGCGGCGCCGTTGTCGGAGGACCGCCACGCACAAGGCGCCGAGCAGGACCACGAGAGGTAGCGGCGCATCCTGCTTCGCTGCGGGGTCCGCCTCCAATGGCGGTTCCGTGGTCTCCTCCGTGACCTCGTCGTCCACTTCGTCGTCCACGACCTCCTCGTCGTCCGATTCCTCTGCTGCGGGAGCCACCACGACTTGGATGCTGTCACTGCCGGTCCGCCCGTTCAGGGTCACTTCCAGGCTCACCGTGTAGGTGCCAGCCGCCGCATAGGCATGGATCGGGGCGGCGAGCTCGCTACTGCTTCCGTCTCCCAAGGACCAAGTGTATTGACCATCGGCCACGGTCGTTGCGGTGAAGGTCACGTTCTGTCCGGCGATGACCGCGCCGGGTGCATCGATGCTGATGACCAATGGCGCAGGGACGACGTTGATGTCCTTGCTGATCGTGTCCTGTGCGCCGGCATCATCCGTGATGTGCAGGGTGACCGTGACCTGGCCCGAGGCGTCGAAGGTATGGGTCGGGTGTTGAAGCGTGCTCTCGACGCCACCCAGGTCCCAGCGCCATGCGACAATGGTGCCGTCGGCGTCCAGGGAAGTATCTGTGAACGTCACCGGCGTGCCAGCTTGGATGGGGCTGGGGACGCTGAAATCGGCGTCCGGTGGTTGGTTCACCGTCACGTCGTGGTACGCAACGGCACTCTCACCATCGTCATCCACCACCGTCACTTGCACCGTGTGGAGGCCAGATTGCTGGAACTGGTGGGTCACTTGCTCGCCAGTGAGCTGGGTGTCCCCGATTTGCCAGAGCACCGAAGCGATCGTGCCGTCGGGGTCGTCGGCGATCGCCTGGAAGACAACGTCGTCACCGATGGACGTGGCGGACGCTCCTTGGATGCTGACGGTCGGCCCCCGGTTGAGGACCACGATGTCTTGTTCTACGTGGCTCTGGAGGCCATGATCGTCCGTGACGGTGAGTCGGACCGTGTACGTCCCGTCGTCTGCATATTGGTGCACTGGATCCACAGACGTACTTGTCTGCTGATCTCCGAAAGCCCATGCCCATGACGCGATGATTCCATCCTGATCCAAGGATCCGTCCGTGAACGTCACGTCCTGGCCCGTGAGGACCATCAGTTCGGAGACAGCGAACGCCGCTAGGGGCGCGATGCCTTGCACCTGCACGATGACCTCGGCGCTGGCCGTGTCCCCGAACTGGTCCTCGACCGTGATGCCGATGACGTGCTGTCCCGGATCGAAGGTCTTCTTGGCTGTGGCATCGCTTCCGTCCACGCCGGCCCATTGCCACGTGACGATGTCCGCAGCGTTGCCAGAGACCGTTGCCTCGAAAACCACTTCGTCGAGGGTGGTGGGAGCCGCTGGAGAGTACGACAATTGGACCTCGAGCGGGGGCCTCTGGACCACACGCACGACTTGCGTCAGCACGTCGACCGCACCCTCGTCATCTTCGACCTCTAGACGGACATCATGGACGCCAGCCCCAAGGGCCACCTGGACAACGTCGCCATGGTACAAGTCGCCGGAGATGAGCCAAGTGTGGCGAACAATGGAGCCATCCAGTTCCTGGGAAGCATCGGTGAAGGTGATGGTCTGGTCCTCGATAGGCGTCGCCGGGGTCCAGTGGAAGTCGGCTTGGGGCACGTTGTTCTGGACTTGCGCGAGCAATTGGTAGGAAGCGGGCTGCCCTGCGTCGTCGGTCACGGTGAGCTTGATCGTGTATTCTCCGCTGCGAGCGTATGCATGCTGTGGGTTCTGGTCAGTGGAGGTCTGGCCGTCGCCGAAGTCCCAGT
>JBFGSX010000148.1:0-5169 GCA_041566495.1 Thermoplasmatota archaeon | reverse complement strand
GGCGCAAGCCCGGCATCCACGCCAGTGAGATCTGCCGCGAGACCGGAGAAGCCTGGGGCACCGTCCAGTACCACTTGTCGCTCTTGCAGCGCAACGAGATGGTGACCTCCATGGAGGCAGGGCGTACTCGTCGCTTCTACCCCCCGGATGCCACCACTGCCCGCATGGAAATGGTCAGCCTGCTCGAACAAGGTCGTCGCGGCGAGATCGCCCGCTTCATCCTTGAGAACCCGGGCCTCCGCCAAGTGGACGTCTGCCAAGCGGTCTCTGTTTCTCGCAAGACGTTCCGCAGCAGCATGGCGGACCTTGTCGACGCGGGTCTCGTGGACGAACAGAAGGGCTTGCAGGCCAACCGGTACTACCCTGACTCTGCACTGGTGCCTCTCTTGCAGGACCCTGAGCCTGCGCTCGACATGGGCGTCGCTTAGGCTCACCGGGCCGGCGACTCTGTAGGATGCTCTAGCCTAAGCTCCCGTTACTTGTGATCAGGCGACGAGCCTGCGGCTACCGTCGGGATACACGCGGCGTCTAGCTGCGGCGACGGAGTGCCACCAAGAGCGCGCCTAGGACCAGCAGCAGAGGCAAGCCCGGGGACTCCTTGGCGGTCGTCAACTCGCTGGTCAGGCCCGCAGCGCGGTCTGCCTCGTCAGGGATGTCCGCCTGGGAATCCACCAAGGTGCGGGTGTTGACTCCGGCCTTGACGGCGGCGTTGTCCCGGTCGCGGACCGTCAGGGTCAGATCGGCGAAGTCCCCGGCCTGGGCGTTCTTGGGGGCAGTGACGGCCAAGCCGACTTGGCGGGTGCCATGGGCGTCGAGGCTGAAGGCGGCGTCGCCGACCACGGTGGCCCAATCTGCGTGGGTGCCGGTGATCTCGACGACGAAGTCAGAACTCATGCTGCCGTGGTAGACCATGTCGAAGGCGTACACCGCGACGCGGCCGGGGTTGACGGACTTCTGTTGGCCATCCGTGGTGGGCAGCAGTTCGATGGCGCCATCGGTCTGGAAGGTGATGTCCAGGGGCGTCTCGTACTCATTGAGAGGGAGTTGCATCCAGGAGTTGCCCGGGTTGATGGCGGGCCCCACGGATGCGGGGTCTGCGCCACCGAAGCCGGTCAGCCAGGTGGCTTCCATGACGATGGTCAGGAACAGGTTGGCGTCTTGGGCGTACGGGATCTCGTCTGCGTCATCTTCCACCGTGAGGGGGATGCTGAAGACGTGACTGCCGTCCACGGGGCCTGCGACGGCCTCGCTGCTGCCGCTGGCCAAGGTGCGCTCGTCATTGATGCCGTCATCGTTGCGGCCTTGGCGGGGTTGCACGATGGCGTGCTCCAGGTAGGCACTCACTTGGGGGTCGACGACGGAGACGGGGAACTGCAAGCCCAATTCGAGGGTGCCGACGTCCTGGGTGCGGAAGTCGAGGCCCATGCGGAGGCTGGGTTCCAGGGGGATGCGCCAGAACGCGATGCCCTTGCCACCGGTGAAGGTGTTGGGGGGTGCCGTGAACTGCGCGGGGATCGGGACCCCTTGGTCGAGGTCTTCGTTCTCGAGGGCGGAGAACCAGGAATGTGTCCTGGAGCCGAAGACGGCACTGAAGGGGTTGTTCTCGTCGGTCTCCACGTAGCTGTGGAACCAGAGCATATCGTGGTGTCCGGCGGGTTGGGGGACGAGGGGCCAGTAGACGCCGAGCTTGGTACTGGCGAAGTGGGCGCCGTCCACCGAGGTGAACTGAGCGGTGAAGGTGTCGATGGCGCCGTGGTTGTGGCTGAAGGGGATGGTGACGAGGAGGGTCACGTTGGCAGCGGAGCCGCCTGCGATGGTGACGCTGTCCGAGTACGCCAGGGTCCAGGTGGGGTCTGCCCCTTCGACCTTGACGGTGACGGGGATCTCTTCCTCGCCGGTGTTGGCCACACGCACGTCAAAGACAAGCGTACTGGCTTCACCGTTGGTCCAGCGGACCGGGTCTTCGCTCCCGGAGATGAGGCTGCCCCGTTGGTTGACCTCGCCGGTGGTCATGGTGTAGGATGGCAGTTGGCCGGTGATGGTATCGGGCGCTTGGTCCCAGACCCGCGGCGGGCCGAAGTATAGCACCGGGTCGCCACCTTGGCCGGTCTGACCGATGGGGAAGGAGAATTGGCCCATGGACTGGGCGGTGGCGTACATGCCTGTGATGGTGCGGCCGAGCCCCAGAGGGGCTTGGTTCTCATCCACGATGCCTGCGCGCTGCACGATCGCCGTGACGCGGTTCTCGCTGTATTCCAGGGTCACTTCGGCACTGCTGAGGATGCGGTACGAGTTCTCGCCCACTTGGGTCTCGAGGGCGCCGAATGCGGTGCCACTGCGGCCGATCGCGTCGTTGAACACGTTGGCAAGCGCCGTGTCCATGCGGACACGGTAGCCTTGTTCGCCGAACTTGAAGTAGATGCGGTAGTCCGGATCGCTGAAGGGTACCGGGTTCTGGCTGGTAGCGTCAAGGCCGACCACTTTGACGTAGAACGTGATGCTCGCGTCGTCCTCAGCAAGGATGCCTGCTTCGACGATGTCGACGTTGGGGAACTGTCCACCATCTGGTTGTTTGACGCTTCCATCGGCGGTCATGATGACCGCGTCGCCGGTGCCGTCATTGACGACGGCGGCGTCAACTTGGGCGCCCGTCGAAAACGGCACCAACAGAAGGGCCAACAGGAAGATCACGCCACGTTGCATTGGCTCCCACTCAAGACCGGCGATGATAACCCTTGTGCCGCTGCCCTAGCGCCAGAACAACAAAAGGTCAGGTCTGAAGCGCCACAGGACCCCCGCAGCGACCGCAACGAGTGCCAATGGGGTGAAGACGAACCAGGGCCATACAACGGAATCCTTGCTTTCCGCCGTGGTCAGCAATTGTTCCTTCTCCAGAGCCAGCTCCGATTCGTCCTCGATGCCTTGGCCGCCGATCACGTCGGCCCGGACCACTATGCCTGCTTGTACCGCCGCGTTGACGGAACCGATCGCCTTGATGGTGATGTCTGCGTAATCGCCACTGCTTGCCGTAGTGGGAGGCTGGATGACCACGGCCACCTCGCGGGTGGTGCCGGGGTCCATGTCGAAGTGTGCATCCCCGAGGACGCGGGCCCATTCGCTGTTGATGCCGCTCAGTTCGATATCAAAGCCGCTGCGGAACGTGCCTCGATAGAACAGGTCGAACGTGAAGACCGCCTGCTTGCCGGGGTTCACCTTCTTCTCTTGTCCTTCTGGGCCCACCGTGACCTGGACGGCGGCGTCGGTGACGAACACCGTGTCCAACGGGTCGTGGTATTCCCGCAAGGGCAACACCATGGTCGAATCCCCCGGCAGGATCGTAGGCGTGTAATCTTCCGGGTTCTCAAGGCCCTTGCCCACGAGGATGGCACTGAGATCGAACCGGAACTCCAGATCGGCGCGAGCCGCATAGCGGATCAGGTCCGCTTCACGCTCGGCGGTCAACTCAGGGAAGCTGAAGGTGACGGCGCCCGTCTGCGTGCCGGGCAATTCGCTGACAGCACTGATGGCCAGGGTCTGCTTGGGGATGATGGTCCGCTTGTTGAGGTGGACGATGTCCAATTGCAGCTTGGGGTCCTGGACCTGGACAGGGAAATTGATAGTGATCTCACCTTGACCGCTCTTGTCCAGCAAGAAATCGAGGCCCATGCGAAGAGAGGGCTCCAACTTGAGCACCCAGGAAGCATTGCTGCGACCATCCGCTTCGGGGCCTTCGATGATGTCGGCCCGGATCGGCACCTGTTCGTCGAAGCCCTCAGTGTTGGGGTCGGCGGCGCTGAGCCAGCCATGGGTACGGTCGCCCAGGCTCTCCATGGGCGCCTCACGGGGTTGATACTTGGAGTGCAGCCACAGCTGGGGGTGGTGGCCCGCGGGCTGTGGGATCGTGGGCCAGTACACGGCCAAAGGTTGCTTGGCCCAATGGGCTCCATCATCGGTGTGGAATCCGACGGTGAACTCGTGCAATTTGCCGTGGAAGTGCCCGAACGGGATGCCCACGTGGAACGTGACATTGATGGCGCCATGGGCTGGCACGGTGAGTCGGTCCGAGAACGCGATCTGCCACGAGGGGTCCACCCGTTCGTGGCTGAGTGCCACTTCCAGCTCCGTGCCGCCTTGGTTGAACAAGCGGACATAGTAGACGAAGGTCGTGGCTTCTCCATTGGTCCAGCGCACGGGGTCTTCGGCGGCGGCCAAGAGCAGCCCCTTGCGCAGTTGCCTCCCGGCGACGGTCTCGTAGGATCCGCCCTTGGCGCCGAAGTCCGGTGCTTCGTCACTGTAGGCGGGGGGTCCAGCTTCGACGCGCAGGTTGTTGGCTGGCAATGCCAAGCCACCCCAACCGAGGGATCGACTGTAGCCCCAGAACTCAGACAGCACCTGGCCTTTGCCCAGGGGAGCCTCATTGTGGTCTCGGATGAGGACGCGGTCGACGGTGAAGCGAACTTGGTTCTGCTCGAAGTCCAGATCCAGTTCAGCTTCGCCGGCGGTGATGAAGTGGTCCTCGTCATACGCCATCTCCAGGCGCGCAGCACGCTGGGGTGGGCCCAGGAAGTCGTCGGCCGGGGCGCGGATGTCGGTGACACCGACGATACGATAGGTGCGTTCTCCGTAATTGAAGTAGAACCAGTACGTCGGCTGCGACTTGGGCAATGGGGGTTCCTGCTCGGCCTTCAGGGAGGTCACGTTGAGGAAGAACACCACGCGCTCATCGGTCTCTTCGTGGATGCCTCCACTGAGGATGTCCAAGTTGCGCCAGGTGGAGCCGCCGGCACCGTTGCGGAAGGCGCCGTTGCTGGTGGTCATGCGGACGTCGTTGTCGTCGTCCTCGAACTGTGTCGCTGCGGCTCCGACAGCCGGGATGATGAACAAGAGGGCGAGGCCCAGACGCAACCACACTCGAAGGCACCCGGCGTCGCGGCCCTTAACCATTGTGGGCCTGTTGGTGGAGTGTCACTTTTCAGGGTCGGCCGCGTCGACAGCCTTGATGATCATCGGTCTGGTGGGGAAGCCCAATGTCGGGAAATCCACGTTCTGGGCAGCCGCGACGCTCGCGGAAGCTGAGATCGCCAACTATCCCTTCACCACCATCGAGGCCAATCGGGGCATGGCCTTCGTCCGGGTGGCGGATCCGGGACCCGATTTCGAGGTGCAGAG
>JBFGSX010000147.1:0-5179 GCA_041566495.1 Thermoplasmatota archaeon | reverse complement strand
GGAAATCAGCTTCCCTGAGGACCCGGTCACCGGCTTCCAAAGCAGCCCGGCGCACCTCTTCCCGCTCGATGTTGGCATACGCATGCAGATCAGCTGCGTAGGTCTCCAAGGCCGGTTCCAGGTCACGGCCTTCCCTTACCGCCTCTTCGATGGCGATGCAGTCATCCCGCACCTTCTCTCGCGCGGCGATCTCTCGTTGCAGCGCGGGGTTCTCCGCGTTGTGTTCCAACAACACAGCCGTCAACGTCGCCTGCTCCTCGCTCAGCAAAGGGCCTACCCGGTCACTGGCTCGAGCGATGCAACGGGACGCCAACGATTCGAGGGGCACCCCCATGGCGATGCCCTGGTCGATGCGGGCGGCCTCAAGATCCAATGCGGCGGCCTCACCGTTCAGATATCGCAAGCTAGCATGGTCCATGCCTTCCTCTTGGCCGGGCGCCCATAAAGGCCCTTCAAGCAGGGCGCAAGGCCGATGGTCCCCTCGGCCACTCGCTTCCAGGAGAAGTGCTCCCCGCCGCTTTATCAAAGACCGGTTCGTGCCACGGCCCATGGACCCCCGCGCCGCCGTGGACCTCGTCCGCGAGGCCGCCCAGCGTAACACCGCCCAGTTCCGTGATGGCCTGGGCATGATCGCCTCCGAGAACATCGTGTCGCCTCGCGTCGGCGAGATGCTCGCGACCGACCTGCACGGACGCTACGCAGAGGGTCTGCCTGGCAAGCGCTACTACCAGGGCTGCGGCCCCTTCGACGACATCGAATCCCTCGGCATCACCCTTGCCCAAGAGGTCTTCGATGCACGCTTCGCCAACATCCAGAGCACCAGCGGTACCAACAGCAACCTGGCCGTCCTGAAGGCGCTCACCAAGCCCGGTGACGCCATCACCGCCGTCAGCACCGCCGACGGTGGCCACATCAGCCACGCCAACATGGGTGCCGTGGGCATGCGCGGGCTCGACCTGCATACCTACCCCTGGATGGTCGACGAGATGCAGATCGACGTCGACGCCGCCATCAAGATGGTCCGGGAGGTCAAACCCCGCCTGGCACTGTTCGGGCAATCCATGATCCTCTTCCCGAACCCCATGAAAGAAGTCGCCGAAGCGGCCCACGAAGAAGGCGCGGTCGTCATGTACGATGGTGCCCACGTGCTCGGCCTCATCGCGGGCGGCAAATTCCAGGACCCCCTGCGCGAAGGCGCGGACGTCATGACCGGCAGCAGCCACAAGACGTTCCCCGGTCCCCAGGGCGGCTTCGTGTTCAGCAACTCGGACGACCCCAAGTTCCAACGCCGCCTCAACAGCGGTGTCTTCCCCGGTGTCTGCAGCAACTACCACCTGCACCACATGGCCGGCAAGGTCATCGCGCTGGCCGAGTTCCAGGCCTTCGGCAAGCAATACGCCGCCGACATCGTCTCCAATGCCCAGGCGTTCGGTGCTGCCCTCGCCTCCGAAGGCTTCGACGTCCTCGGTGAATCCCGCGGCTACACCATGAGCCACCAGGTCGTCACCCGCCACGGGGACACCGACAGTGGCGCCGGTGCCACCGCCGCCCAACACCTCGAAGACGCCGGCATCATCACCAACATGAACATGCTCCCTGGCGACACCAAGCCCCTGCAACCCAGTGGCCTGCGCCTCGGCGTCCAGGAACTGACCCGGGTCGGCATGGGCAAGACCGAGATGGAAGAGGTCGCCCGCTTCTACCGCCGCGTCCTGCTAGACCGGGAAGACCCCGCCAAGGTCAAGGCAGATGTCGCTTCCTTCAAGGGCGAATTCCAGACCGTCCAGTACTGCTTCAACGACGAGCAGATCGGCGGCTACGAATGGCACGACTTCATCGGCAAGACCGTCGACGCCTGAGGTCCTGATGCCCACTGTCGCCGTCACCGGCACCCCGGGAAGCGGCAAGACCACCCTATGCGGACTCCTGGCGGCCCAGGGGCACAAGGTCATCGACGTCCAGAGCATCGCAGCCGAAGCGGGCGCCGTAGCGGGCCACGACGCATTGGACGACGCCGACGTCATCGACATCGAAGCCATCGAAGACCTCCCCTTGCCCGAGGATTGCTACGTCGACGGCCACCTCAGCCACTACCTCGCTGTGGACGAGATCTGGATCGTCCGTTGCGACCCGGACGTGCTGCGGCCCCGCATGGAGGCCCGTGGCTACACCTCTGACAAGATCCAAGAGAACTGGGAAGCCGAATGCATGGACCTGGTCCTTCTGGAGGCCCTGGACATGGGCGTGCGGGTCGTGCAGCGCGACGGAACCCGTCGAAGTCCTGAAGAACTACTGTCCGCGTTCATGGCCTCCGGACCCGATCCCTCCAAGGACCACGACCTCGAAGCCGTGGACTGGAGCGACCGGCTCCTTCAGTGACATGGTCCTCGACAAGCAACGCCACCGGCTCGACTGGTGGCTGGTCCCCCTGGCAAAAGTTCTGCGAAACATCCACCCGAACGTGTTCACGTGGTGGAGCCTCGTCGCCGCCCTAGCAGGTGGCTACGCGTTCTACCGCAGCAGCCCGGCGGAGCCCATGTGGCTCCTGCTCGGTTGGGCCATGGTGCTCATCAACAGCGTCCTAGACCTGCTCGATGGCAAGGTCGCCACGATGACCGGCAAGACGAGCCTCAAGGGCGACTACCTTGACCACGCCATCGACCGCTTCTCCGATGTCCTGTTCATCGGCGGCATCGCCCTGAGCGACTGGGTCAGCACGGAGCTCGGCATGTTCGCCATCGTGTTCACCCTGCTCACCAGCTACCTGGGCACCCAGGCGCAAGCAGTGGGCATCGGGCGCAACTACGGCGGCCTCCTGGGTCGCGCGGACCGCATGGTCATGATGCTGGTCATCCCGGTGGTCACGTACTTCCTGGCCACTCGGGGCGACTTCACGGACATCAACCTCGGTGGCTTCTCCAACACGCTGCTCGGCTGGATGCTGTTCTACTTCGCCGTGGTCGGCTTCATCACCACCATCCAGCGCTTTGCAGGCGGGCTCCGGGCGTTCAACAAGGATGGCGGACTGGACCCCCAGTAGCCCGCTCGCCGCAACGGCTTAATCCCAGCAACCGGACGCTTGCGCATGCGTGTGTTGACTTTGCTGGTCGCCTTGACCCTCATCCCCGTCGCGGTGGCTGACCACGGTGTCGGTGTCTATTCGGACCCCGCCCTGGCCCCCACGCCGAGTGACGTCCAAGAGGTCGTCGCCAAGATGGCAGGCGTCCCCGGAGCCACGGTGCACGTCATGGGCAACAGCACGGAGGGTCGCCCCATCTACGCCGTGGAACTGGTGGACCCCACGAGCAATGTCTCTAGGGCGCTGCGCACCAACGTCTTCATCATGACCCAGCAGCACGGCAACGAACCTGCCGGCACCCCCGCGGCTCTGGCGCTGTTGGCAGACTTCCGTGCAGGTCACCTGGCTGTCCCGGACGACGTGGTCCTGATCATCATGCCCCAGAGCAACCCTGATGGCGCCTTGGCCAACCAGCGCGCCGGAGCGCACGGGGAAGACATCAACCGTGACCACGTCGACGTAGGCACGCCGGAGAGCACCGCCATCCACGCGGTCCTGCAACGCTGGGATGTCCACCTCGCGTTCGACCACCACGAATACGGCGGCCTGCCCGTCTACGGCATCGGCTACCCCAGCCCCGTCGGTTCGTACGATTACGACATCACCACGATGTTCCCCAACCACGGCAACGTCCGCGTCCCGACCCGTGACATGAGCCTCGCCGTCAACGAGGCCATCAAGGAAGCCCTCGCCGCTGAGGGCTACACCCACGGTGACTACGGTATGACCACCATCCGTGCCGGGCCCGGCAGCCAAGACCTGGCCCAGACGGCCGGCGGCCCCGACCCAGGCATCCTGCGCAACTCCTACGGCCTCAACAACGTCGCCGGTCTGCTCATCGAGAGCTTCGTCCCGCCCGCCGATGCCCAGAATCCGTTCCAGAGTTTCGATCGCCGAGTCGCCAGTCAGCGCACCGTCATGGACGCCGTCATTGTCTTCGCGGATGAACACGGCCCATCGGCCATCGCAGCCAAGCGCACATCGGAGGCACTGAACCTGGAACAGCCACCGTCCATGTATGTGGAAGGAGACATCCAAAGTCCCCTGCCGCAGGGCTACGCCCATGAGGCGCACGAAGCCTTCGCGCGCCATGGCCTACCGGACCCCGCCTTGGGGGCCGAGGGCACCCGCATCACGGTCATCGCGCAAGAACGGGCCGGCCTCATCGCCGCGCTCCTGCACCCGGACTCCACGCGCGCCGTCGTCGCCGCCCGGGCTGCCTCGGACGCAGAACTGGAGGCCATCGACAGCGCCTACTACGCCCACGACGACTTCGGCGTCCAAGAAATGCCAGCCCCGGCTCCCGCTGAGGATGCTGCCGCACCTGGTGCCTCCATTATCGCGGCGCTGGCCTTGGTGGCTGCCGTGTTGGTCCTCCGCCGGCGCTAGTGCCGTACCGAAACGCTGACGCCGTCACGCAATGGTAGGATCGTCGTCGTGAAGCCGGAATCGTGGCAAGCGTCATGGACGTACTGGCGGATCGCCGCCGTCCAAGCATCCGAGATCTGAGGATCGGCCACCTTACCGTACCAAAGCGTGTTGTCCGCGATGATCAGGCCACCCTTCGGGACCCGGTCCCGTGCCAAGGCCCATGCTTCTGGGTAGTCCTCTTTGTCAACGTCGATGAAGATGATGTCATAGACTTCATCGGTGCTGCGCAGCGCCTCCAATGCGTCCCCCGTCACAAAGCGGCAGCGATCGGCCAGGTCGGCCCGGGTGAGCCATTGCTTGGCTTCGGCGGACCGCTCGGGGTCCCCTTCTGTGTGCACGACGAGGCCCTCGGCTCCGACGGCGCGGGCGAACCACCAAGTGCTGTATCCAAAGCCGCTGCCCATCTCGAACACCCGGGTCGCGCCGTGGGTCCGCGCCAGCACTTCCAGCAGCGCCCCCACCAAGGGCCCGACGATGGGGAAGTTCCGCTCTTCGCCTACTGCACGCATACCGGCCTCCACGGGGTCTGGGTCTGGTTGCTGGGCCAGCATCCATGCTTCGACCCCCGGATTGACGATCACAGAAGGGGATATGGGCGGGCCCTGATGAACCCATCACACGAGCAGTAAGTACGTAAGGTCGGCTCAACTTACGGATTTGTGGAGAGTC
>JBFGSX010000146.1:0-5195 GCA_041566495.1 Thermoplasmatota archaeon | reverse complement strand
GTGACCGCCGCCAGCATCAGGACCCCCAGCACGACGAAGGTGCTCAATGGCGCCTGCACGCGGACGAGGCCCGCGGCCAGGGTACACGACAAGAAGGCTCCAACAGCCCCGGCGATCCACGGCAGGCGGGTGGCGGGGCGAGGTTTGAGGCCGAATTCTCTGGCCAGCATGCGGCCAATGATCCAGAGGACGAACAACACGCCGGCCACGAGGGCCCAGACCTTGAGGATCCAGGCGTCGACGCCGATTCAAACGACAGCAAAGAGGGAGAGGAAAAGGGTGAATGCGGCGATGATGGCCGCTGGGCGCATCTAAGCGCCGGGGGCGTCCCAGCCTTCGCGGCCGATCATGACGCCGAAGGTCATGAAGCCGACACCCATGACGATGAAGAGGGCGCCGAGGATGAGGCCGTCGGTGATGACGGCGGTGCCTGCGTTCCAGTCAGGAGTGAATCCGCCAAACAGGCTGAGGTACGTGACCACAACGCCGAACAGGCCGATGAAGACGCTCAATACGGTGAAGATGCCCTTGAAGACACCCGTGGAGCCGTGTTCCATAGGGGTTCCACAGGGGACCTCCTTTTCAGACGTTGTGGTGCGTCATGAGGCCCTTTGGACCAATTGGATGCCGGTGATCAGTCCCCACACCCAGGCGGCGATGGGCGCCAAGAAGAGCACCGGCAGCAGGATGATGCCGACGACCGAGATGACGGCCAGGAAACTGATGATCACGGCGCCCAGGCTGAGCACCAATTGCCAGATCCCCTCCTGGATGCGACCGCCGATCAGGGACCCCAATCCGGGCAGGACGAGGACATTGAGCAGGAGCGCTGCGATGGCCACTCCGCTGCTGACGGGGTCGTTGGTGCGACCGGTCGGCGACTGCCAGGTGCTGGCCGGAGGCGCCCAGGTGCTCTGACGTGTGTCCTCGACGGGGCGCCAAGTCGCGTTGGACGGCTGGACGGGCGCCGTGAAGCCGCATGTGGGGCAACTGACCATGCCGCCACCCTGGACGGGGACGTGGGTCTGGCAACGTGGGCACGTGACCTTCACGCTGTGGCGACCCCCGCGGTGCGGCTTGAGCTTGCCGATGGCGGCGCCAAACCTGAAACCCGAGGGGCATGTCCAGGGGTTGTGTCCCGCCTAGCGGCCGAAGGCAGCCCGTACTTGCAGCAGCACGCTGACAACCCCGTCGACTGGTGGCCCTGGGGAGAGGAGGCCTTTGCAGAGGCGAAGCGCCGGGACGTGCCGGTCTTCCTTTCGATCGGTTACGCTACGTGCCATTGGTGCCATGTCATGGCCCACGAGTCCTTCGAAGACGAAGAGGTGGCCCGACTCATGAACGAGGCGTTCGTCTGCATCAAGGTCGACCGCGAAGAGCGCCCCGACGTGGACGATGTCTACATGGCTGCGTGCCAAGCGATGGGGCAGCGAGGCGGTTGGCCCTTGACGGCCTTGCTGGACCACGACAAGCGCCCCTGGTTCACGGGGACCTACTTCCCGAAGAACTCCATCGGGCAGCGCATCGGCATGACCGAACTGGTGCCTGGCCTCGCCGAGGCATGGCTGGAGAAACGCAGTGAGATCGAAGCCCAAGGCAAGCACTTGGTCGATCACCTGCGCCCCCGTGCCACCCAAGGCAACATCCCCAGCCAAGGAATCCTACGCAACGCGGCCGAAGGGCTGCTGGGCCGGGAAGACAAGGAACTGGGCGGCTTCGGCCAAGCACCCAAATTCCCCAGCCTGCACCAGGTCCGACTCCTGCTGGCGGCTCACCGCCAAGGCCACGCAGAAGCGTTGCCAGCAGCCCGTCGCCAACTGGACGCCATCGCCCGGGGCGGCATCCGTGACCACGCAGGGGGAGGTTTGCATCGCTACAGCACGGACCCCCAGTGGCACCTGCCTCACTTCGAGAAGATGCTGTACGACCAAGGCAACGCCTTGTGGGCCTACGCGGAGGCGTACACCGAGACCCAGGACGAATCGTACCTGGAGATGCTCGAAGACATCGCCACGTACCTGGAGCGGGACATGCGCCATGCGTCGGGGGCGTTCTTCGCCGCCGAAGACGCCGACTCTGAAGGAGAAGAGGGCTTGTTCTACACCTGGACCTGGGCACAATTGTGCAGCGCCGTGGGCAAAGCCGACGCTGCGGCCCTTGGTGGCCAGTTCGAAGGCAACTTCGATGACGAATCCACCCGCAAGCCCAGTGGCCGCAACATCCCGTTCACATCCGACCCCGAGGTCCGCAAGCGCACTCGGGAGGGATTGATGGAGGTCCGGGCCCGGCGGGTCCGTCCGCTACGTGACGAGAAGATCCTCGCCGATTGGAACGGACTCGCCACCATCGGCCTCGCCGTGGCGGCCCGGGAGACCGGCCAACAACGGTTCACGGACCTCGCCATGGCGGCAGCCGACGGCACCTGGGACCTCCTCCACCACGACGGACACATGCGCCACAGCTACACTGCCGGCCTTGCCAAGGAGCCATGGTTCTTGGAAGACCAGGCCGCCATGGCGCTGGGCCTGCTCCACCTATACGAAGTGAGCCACCGAGTCCAGGACCTGGAACGGGCACTCATCCTATTGGGTAGCCTCGACGCGTTCGCTAGCGAGTCTGGTGCACTGTACCGCTCCCCCGCCGATGGTGAAGTGCTGCCGATGCGTGGCATCGACCTCTACGATGGTGCCAGTCCCAGTGGCAACGCCTTGGTCGCTGCAGCTTGCCTGCTCGCCTCCCGCCTGACAGGAGACCTATCATGGGAGGAGAAGTCGCGGGACATCCTGTCCGGCTGCGGTGCATCCGTGGCCAAGCAACCCCTGGCCCACACCGCCATGGTGGTCGCCGTGGACGAACTTCACCTCGAATGGCTCGACGTGGTCATCGCGGGCCCCGACCCGGCGCCGTTCGTCGAAGCGACCCGTGGCATCGGCCCCGGGGTGCACGTGCTGACGTGGGACGGGGAGAATGGATTGGATCAGTTCGTGGATTTCCTGCCACCAGTCACCGATGAGACCGTGGCGTTTGTGTGCCGGGGCGATGCTTGTGAGAATCCGATCAGCACACCCGAAGCGCTGCGGGAACGCTTGGACTCAACCGAGTAGTTCGGCCTTCAAGGCCAACACCCGGCGCTCCACTTCCGCCAAGGTGTCTCGGAAGACCTCGATGGGTTGCCCCACGGGGTCGTCCAAGCCCCAGTCTTCATCGGTGTGCAGGGTGGGGCAGCTCTCGGCCACGCCGCAACCCATGGTGATGGTGCGGGCATATTGGTCGAGGGCGTCGAAGTCGAGGATCTTCGGCGTGAGCCCTGCGGTGTCGATGCCGGCTTCGGCCATCACGGTGAGGGCGTTGCGGGCGACCCCCGATGCGGGTTCCGTGCCAGCGGAGTCGGCGTCCAACCCGTGGTGCCGGGCGACCGCTTCGGCCATCTGGCTGCGGCAACTGTTTCCGACGCAGACGAAGAGCACTTTCATGGCTTCACCTTGGTGGGGCGGTCACCGGCGCGCAGGGACTCGTAAAGGAATGCTCCGACGAGTGCGCCGACGACGGGCGCAAGCATGTAGAGCCAGATCGCGTCCAGATCCGCCATGGCAAGGGCGGGCCCCAGGCTACGGGCTGGGTTCATGGAGGCGGTGGTCAGGGGGCCGGCCCAGAGTGCACTGAGGCCGACCGTGGCGCCGATGGCGAGGCCTGCGAGGTGCCCGATGGCGCGACCGTCGGTGGCGACGCTGGCGATCACGAACATCAGGATGGCTGTGATGAGGACCTCCACGGCGAAGGCGCCGGGGAGGCTCAGGAACGTGGTGATGCGGGTGACCCCAAGAGGTGTGCCCTCGGGCATGATGGCCCGCAGGGTGTAGCCTGCTGCGATGGCCCCGACGAACTGGGCCCCGATGTAGGAGGGCACGCGCTTCCATGGGAAGTGGTTGGTGGCCGCGAAGGCGATCGTGACGGCGGGATTGAAGTGGGCACCACTGACGTGTCCGACCGCGTAGATCATGGCCGTGATGATGAGGCCGAACACTGCCGCGATGCCCAAGTGGGTGATGGTCCCGAAGATGCTGTTCACGGCGATGGCGCCGCATGCGGCGAAGACGAGGGCGAACGCCCCGACGGCTTCGGCGAGTTCTGGGGCGCTGCGCATAGACGGTCGACTCGTGGAGGCCATTTGAGCGTGGCGGGCGAAGTCCCGCATCGCTATGGCCACGCGCGCCATCAGGACGGGCTTGACGATCGCAGTGCCTCTGGCCGGCCAGTAAAAATTCGAGCAAAAGCCCAGCATTGATTGTTTCAAAGGGCGCTTCCGGATGAAGAAGCCTCTTTGCATGCAAACTGCACCATCAATAGTTCATTCGCAGTGATAGTTTGGGGTCGACGGCGAGGCTTAATTTCAGTGGCGACGGCCCGGCCCTGTCAGGGGCACCATCTGATCGATGATGCCAGCAACGTGGGGCCATGCGGCCCAGCGCTTGGCAACAACGAAACAGAGGATTCCATGAAACACATTACACTACTCGGCGCCGCGTTGCTCGGGGCCCTTCTCACCATGACCCCCGTGACCGCCTCCACTGTCTCCGAGCCCGAAGCGTCGCAGCCAGCATACTGGGCGCACGACACCCTTCGTTGGGAGACAACCTGGACCGACAGCGCCGCCGGGAAGCCCGGGCAGAGCCTTGCGCTTGCGGCGCGCGAGCCAGGCAATGACGGCTTGGCCGGCCGGAGCACGACCACGTTCTGGCCCGGGGATCTCGATTTCAACCTCGCCGACCTCACCAACCTGTCCCAGACCATCTTTTCGCCCCCCGGTGCCGAATGCGACGCCGGGGGCGGCCTACGCGCCACGGTCTTCTTCGCCAACAGCAGCATCCCCCAAGCGGTATTGTACCACGAGAACGCACCCTGCGCCACGACCGACGTGTGGCGCACCCAGGATTTCCTGCAGCCATACCATATCGTCTCCACCACTGGCGCCACGACCATCGCCGAGCTGCATAGCGCCATCGCCAGCAACAACCCAGATTACTCCGTCAGCAAGGTGTGGTTCCAGTTCGACGCGCACCACCTCGGCGGCATCCAATTGGATGACTTCACTGTGGCCATCCGGCAGGATGGCGAGGACACGAAGTACCGCTTCCATGAGGCTCCTGATGCCGTGTGCAATACCGCGTTCATGGATTGCGACTCACCCCTTGGTG
>JBFGSX010000145.1:0-5299 GCA_041566495.1 Thermoplasmatota archaeon | reverse complement strand
GGTCCTAGGCGTCGCAGGCGCCATCGCGGGCATCGCCGTCACCGTGATCGCTGTCGTCATCGCCAGCATCATGTTCAGTGTGGCCAGCGCCGTCTACAAGACCGCCCTGTACCGCTACGCCAGCGGCGCAGGCGCCAGCGGCCCCTTCGATGCCCAGATGCTGGGCGCGCAGTGGAAGCCCGTCAGCTGAAGCGGGCACGGACAGGCTGGGCCTGAAGGCTTAGTCGACCGGTAGGCAGTGGACGTCGAGCCCTTGGCGACTCGCTTGAGCGAGCGCCTTGCCTTCGGGTGACGAGGACTTGAAGCGGATCTTACCCTGGTTGCTGGCCTTGGCCTCACCCAGGACGGCCCCTTCGATCTCGATACGGAAGACCCGGCCGCCAGCGTCAGAGCCGAGCACGATGAAGACGTTGTTGCCCGTCTTCTTGATGGCGGTGGGCTTGGCCGGGCCCCGGGGCAGATCCACGTCCGCGGCGGGACTGTTGCGAGCGTGCATGCCGTGTTGGCCTCGCTCCTTGGGGGGCAGTTCGTCCCGGCTGCGGATGTCGAGACTGATGCCCAGGCGGGCCTCGAGGCCTTGCACAGTGCGGCCGCCTTTGCCGATCAGTTGCGGCACGGCGCTGCTCTGGACGTAGATCGTGGCACGGTTGCCCTTGACGCGGATATCCATGGGGCCATCCACGTAGCGGCGGAGGCTGCGTTGCAGTTCTTTCTCTGCCAGGACTGCTGTGCCACTGGAGCGTTCGCTGTCGATATCCCCGAGGGGCATGACGACGATCTGTTCGCCAAAGGAGTAGAGTTCGTACAGTTCAGCCCCGGTCGAGACGTCCTTGACGACGACCACGGGCCTGGCGAGGTCCTCCGAGTTCATGCCGGAGGGGACCTTGACCGTGAACGTCAATTCGAGGATGGTGCCGATCTGACCCTTGTCGATGAAGATGACCGTGTCGACGATCTGGGGGATCATGCCCAGGTCGACCCGGCCGATCAGGCGTTGCACGGCGTCGATGGCGCGGTTGGCGTGGGTGACGCCGAACAAACCGACGCCGGCCAGACGCATGTCGGCGAACGTGGTGAAGTCGTTGGTGGTGCGGACCTCATCGTAGACGACATGGTCGGGGCGCACCAGGAGGATGATCTCACCGGTCCATTGCATATCCCGGTCCAGCGCGCCGTATTGGGTGACCTCTCGGGGGACCTGCAGGTCACGGGGTTGCTCCATGGTCTTGACGACCCGGGCCATGTCGTGCAGGTGCTCTGCGACGGCGGCGGCGAAGGTCGACTTGCCACTGCCCGGGGGACCTGAGATGAAGACGCCGCGGGACTTCTCCTCGATGCGATCAAGGATGTCCTGGGGCAGGTCGTAGTCGGCGATGGTCGCTTTGAAGACCGGGCGGACCGCGGTGATCTCCAAGGCGTCTGCGAAGGGGGGCTGCGCGATGGTGGTGCGCATCGGCCCGATCTGGCACACGGTGCAGCCGTGGCGTTCCAGTTCGATGAAGGAGTCGTAGTCCCGCTTGGCGTACTCGATACACTCGCGGGCAATGGCGCGGATCTCTTGGTGCCCCAACACCGGGCCCCCCTCTTCTTCGTAGGTGACACCGGCGGGGGTGCCCCGCTTGATCATGGGTTTGCAGTCCGCCTTGAGGTGGACGCTCATGATGTCTTCATCGAAGAACTGCCAGATGGCTAGCTGGGTGAGGTCCCGGTCTTCGTCGATGACGGGGCGGATGTAGTGATGGCGCAGACCCTGGGCCGCGGCGGCGTAAGCCTGCACCCGGTCACTGGTGACGAAGAGGCCACTGTGTTCGACGGCGACGTCCCGGATCAGGGCGTCGATGGCTCCACTGGCGGCCCGTTCGATCTCGTCGCTGGTGGGGCGGTCGCCGGAGAACTGCACGGAGCATTCTCCCACTTCCGCCATGCCTTGCAGTTTCTGCAGTTCGTCGAGGCCTGTGAAGCCGGTCTCGAGGCCGCGGTTGGCTTGCGCTTCCAGTTCAGCCAAAGCTGCGCGGGGGACCAGAACGGCCGCTCCGGGGAAGTCGTCGCGCACCAGCTCAGTGATGCGGCCGTCGACGAGAACAGACGTGTCGGGGACCAGGGTCTCGGTCACTGTGACTGGATAGGAGCCAGGGGTTGAAAGGGACGCCGTACCAGCTTCCGATGGAACGATGCCTGCGAGTCAGAGCAAGTCTACGCCCAGTTCCTCGCACCAGGCCTTGACCGCTTGGCGCTGAGGACCCTTCAGGCCCTTCTTGTGGAGGTATACGCCGACACACCCAGGGGTGGCATCGATGCATTTCTGCAAGCGCTCGGGGCCGGCTTCGGCATCGGTGGCGTAGGCCGGCATGAAGTGACCAAAATCGAAGGTGTCAGCCAATGCCTTGTCCGTGTGCTGGGGGACATAGTGGCCTCCTCCGACGCCCACGACGATGGGGGCGTCACTGAAGCCGTCCCCGTCAAGGACGTCCGTGACCGCTGCGGCCAATGCTTCGGCGCTCGGAATGTCATCGTACCATGTCTCGTCGCTGCCGATCTCCACGAACAGACTCGGGAGATCCATGTGAGGGCCGTGGTGAGTGGATTCGTAGGTCACTTCGTGGGGCAATCCGCGGGCTTCCCGGTGCACGTGGAGGCGGCGCAGAAGGGCCGCCATGTCCCGGGCCGCTGCGGGGACCGGGGTGTCATCTTGTCCACCATACTTGGCGGGACCATGATTGCCGATCGGGTGCACCGTCAGGCTGGGTTGGCCACTGGCCGCCCGGTGGCGACTCAGGAACCACACGGCCTTGATCGGCCAGTCGAGGGCCGCTAGATCGGTGTTCAGTGCCTCGTCCGTGACCACGGGGCCATCTACTTCGACCATGACATCGTAGCCACGCTGGTGCATGGGATGGCCGCGGAACTTGGAACCCGTATCCACCCAGTCGCCTTCGAGGAGGCGATCCCGGATGTTGGTGGAAGCATTGTCATCGCGGTTCACGACGAGGACGCGCACAAGTGGGCCAGCGCGGAGCCGTTGATGCCCGTTGCGGCCGGCCTAGGTCTTTCGCAAGACCTGCACGACCGCCTTGCTGCCCTTCGGGAGGGCCTTCAGGACGACGTGTTTGACGTAGGCGCGCCCGATCAATAGACCGATGCCCACCGCGACCGCCATGGCGGCGTGGTGGTTCTTCAGGCGGCCCTTGGGCATGACCTTGCCGTCCTTGGTGCCGGTGATGGGGACGAAGGTGTCGCTGACGTGCCGGGTGGGCATGCCGTGCCGTTCCAGGATCTCCCCGACCTCCACGTTGGCGCCGCGGCGGTGGCTCCACAAATGCTGCACGTACTTGTTGGACAATTCCACCTCCGATTCGAGGCGCCCGTCCGTGAAGGCACGCACATGGGTCTGCATCTGGTCCGGTTCTTGGCGCACCAGGCTCCACACCTGGCCAGGCTTGCGGAACGCTTTGGGGTCCCGCTTGAAGCCTTCTGCAAGAAAGACCGCTTTGGCCGCTTTCAGCCAGGTCTCCAATTCAGGGTCCATGGTGGACCGCGCCATGGGGGTCATTAGGCGTCCGTTGCTTTTCTTCTTTTGGACGGCTTTTGGACGGCAAAGGCTCTTTGCGGGCCCAGGAGGTCGCCCACCGTTGGCCACCACGCCCTGTCCGTTCTGTGCCGCCGCCGTGCGCATCCCCAAGGGAGAACACGGCACTTGCCCGGCTTGCCACGAAGCATTGCGCTTCGTCGAGGCGCCCGAGGTGACTTGCGCCCGCTGTGCGCGCAGTGTGGTCCATCGCCCCGAGGACGACGTGGTGCGTTGTCGCTGTGGCCACTGGCAAGGCGTCGATGGGCGCAGCGTCCGTTTTGAGGCCACTTGCCCCCGTTGCCGACGGTCAATCGAGGTCCCCCCAAGCGATGCAGACCACACTTGTCCGCACTGCGCCACACCCATGGTCCTGCAGGACACGTTTTAAAGACGTCCAGGTGGTCCCCAAGTCGTCATGCGCAAGCCCATCTCGGAGCACAGCACGACCATCAAGGCCGGCAAGGGCTCCAAGCAAGCCCCTCGAGAGAGTCTTCTCGAGCCCGTGGGCGGTGGCGCTGTGCGCCGCGTCGAGTTCCACGAAGCCGCCCCCGAACCGACCCCGGAGCCGGAGCCCCAACGCGAACGCGAATACCACGCTCGCCATGATGCCTCCATCGACCAGATCCACTTCGAAGTGGACAATCTGGATCGCCTGAGCCGCGGTGCCCCTGCCCGGGCACGCCGTCCTCGGGAAGCCCCGGAGACCCAACGTGTCTACGACACGAAGCGTGGTGGCGTCAACGCCAGCACCATGAAGACCACCCATGGCGAGAAGCGTGTCCTGTACACGTCCCGCCAAGTGGAAGGTCGCCAACATGAGGAGCGCTTCCACAGCGGCCTCGTCGACCGCATCATCTCTGAGAAGTTCCAATCGGAGACCACCACGACCGAGGCCCCCCGCAAGCGCACCCTCCTGGGTCGCAAGAAGAAGGAGCCCGTCGTCGAGGTCGAAGACGAATACCAGCCCCAGTGCGCGGCCGTCACCCGTGACAACCTACAGTGCCGCAACTCCGCCAAGGGCGGAAGCGAATACTGTGGCAGCCACCAGAGCTACGCACCTCAGGCCCTCGAGGACCTCCTGGACACGCAGCCTGCCCGCGGTGAAGACACCAAGGCCGGCCACAGCGACACGTCCGGCACGGGCCAATGCGCCGCGTACACCAAGGAGAGCCTGCAATGCAAGCGCAGCAGCCGCCAGGGCTCCAAGTACTGCAGCGTCCACAAGGGCTACCGTGCCCCGAGCAAGTCCAGCCTGGCCGCCAAGCTGGACACCAAGCCCCGCCACGCAGGGGCTAAGGACACGGTCCCAAAGGTCCGTTAGAGCCCAAACCTTTCTAACAAGGACCCGTCGGCGCAGCTGTGCTCGAAGTGAAGGCCCGTTCTGGTAGCGGCCGCCTCCTACAATGGCGCCACGGCGACGTCAGCGTGGAAACGCCCACGTTGATCGTTCCTGAGACCTCCCTGGGCGTGCCCGACTGGGCCGATGTGGTGCTGCGCAAGCACGCCACCGGCCAGGGCATCGAGATCATCAGCGACGGCACCTGGTTCCACCCCCGCGGCGTGGAGGGCGAGCTTGTACTGCGTGCCCCACAACCCGGCCCCACGGGCACGCCTCAAGTGCTGCTGGTGGGCGACGACCTGGCGGTCTTCCATGACGCCGGCGGCTGGGCCGCCGACCCGCGCAAGTTCGTCGAGCCGTTCGCCACGGCCTGCCAAAAGGCCACACCGGGC
>JBFGSX010000144.1:0-5301 GCA_041566495.1 Thermoplasmatota archaeon | reverse complement strand
TGGCCAAGAAGCCGGTCACCTTCCAATTGCAAGGGGAAGTGACGTTCCTAGACGAGGTCAATGACGTGGTGATCGAGAGCCAACCGGCAGCCATCCCCGAACCTACCCCCATCCCTGAACCGGCTCCCGTGCAACAGGCCGCACCTGAGCGCACCGGTGTCTGGGAGATCTGAGTTCAACGTCACGCGCATCAAGCTTTTCAACAAGTTCCCGGGGTTGGAAGATTATGCGCTCCATCTTGATGCTCTGCCTCCTGGTGACGACCGCCCTGGCAGGATGTTCCGATCCCGCCCCGGTGGCCACCAATGAAGAGCAGACCGCCGTCGACGAACAACTCGAAGCCACCGCGACGACCGGCGTCATCCGTGGCGTCGTGGTCGACAACGCCATCGTGCCCATCGAAGGCGTGACCATCCGCATCCTCAGCCTCGGCTTGGAGACCACGTCCCTCTCGGACGGCAGCTTCGGCTTCAGCAACCTCGAACCTGGCTCGTACTTCCTGGAAGCCACCAAGCTCGGCTACTTCAAGGTCCAGAGCACCGCTCCCGTCGAAGCAGGCGTGGCCAAGCCCCCCGTGGTCCGCATCCAGATGGAAGAAGACCTGGCCAGCCTGCCCCGCTCCGAATTGATGACCTTCAACGGCTACCTCCAGTGCGGTGCCGGTCTCGGCGCCACTGGTGCCAGCACCAACCCCTGTTTCGCGGGGGACTCCGTCAACGTCTTCGACGTCGACGTCTCCGAACCCATCAACACCACCCAGATCGAAATGATCTGGGAAGGCACCAACGTCTTCGGTGACGGCCTGGACATCGGCATCCACATCCCCGGCACCCTCAGCAACTTCGTCGGCTCCGACGGCCCGTCCCCCCGCATCCTGCCGGTCGCGGGCTCGGCCATCGAAGAGCACTACGGCCCTGACTTCCCCTCCTACACGCTGCGCGTCTTCCCCGGCACCAGCACGGAGGCCAGTATCGTGGTCGAGCAGCCGTTCACCATCTATGTGACCCACTTCTACGGCTTTGCCCCTGACGAGAACTGGGCGTTCGTCAACGACGGCGAACACGTCGACCCGTACTGATCGGGCCCCCACACGTGGCCCTGGCTGCCCTTCCTTCTCCCTTTCCCCCTTGAAATTCTCGTCCGCCTCCTACGGGGTGTGGGCGCGCCCCCGCCAGGGCACCCCCGTTTCCGTTGGAACAACGCTATTATAGCCCCCCCATGTCGGCGGCCCTGTCCGCAGGAGACAGCGCAAGCTGTCGTCCTACTGCGGAGGTGATACCATCGCGGAAGAACAAATTTTGCAAGCGGTCTCTGACGCCCTGAACAAGGGCAAGGAGCTGGAACGCAAGTTCACTCAGTCCGTCGATCTGTCCGTCACCTTGAAGAATGTCGACATGAACCTGCCCAAGAACCGTATCGACGAGGATATCATCCTCCCGAAGGGTCGTGGTAAGCAGGCAAAGATCGGCGTCTTCGCACAGGGTGAGGGTGCTTCGTTGGCTCGTAATGTGGCCGACGTCGTCATCCAACCGGACGAGTTCGAGGATCTGCAGAAGAACAAGGCGCAGTTCAAGAAGACCGCCAACCAGATGCACTACTTCCTCGCTGAAGCGCCCCTGATGGCACAAATCGGTAAGACGCTAGGTATTGTCCTGGGTCCCCGCGGCAAGATGCCGCGCCCCATGGCTCCTGGCTCCGACCCGACCGCCACAGTGACGCAACTACGCAACACCATCAAGGTGCGCAGCAAAGACAAGAAGTCTTTCCACTGCGTCGTAGGCAGCGAAGAAATGACCGCTGAAGACATCGCTGAGAACGTCGAAGCGATCCTGAAGCGTATTGAGACTCGGCTCGAGTACGGTCGCATGAACGTGGCCAGTGTCTACATCAAGACCAGCATGGGCCCCAGCGTACAGGTGATCTAATGGCTCACGTCGCTCCTTGGAAGAGGGACGAAGTGGCCCGCCTGGCTACTATGCTGAAGGACCAGCCCGTCGTCGGCGTCGCAAAGATCGGTGGCATCCCCGGCCCTCAGATGGCCGAGATGCGCGCCAGCCTTCGCGAGCACGTCACGATGGTCGGTACGAAGAACCGTCTTCTCAAGCTCGCCATTGAAGAGGCCGCCAAGTCCCGCCCCGGCGTCGCCGGGCTGAAGGAACTGGTGGACGGTCAGGTCGCGATCATCACGACCGACATGAACCCCTTCAAGCTGTTCAAGCAGCTCGAGGCAGGCGCGACCATGGCCCCCGTCAGCGGTGGCTCGGTCGCTCCCTGCGACCTCATCGTCCAGAAGGGTCCGACCGCTTTCGGTCCGGGTCCCATCGTCGGTGAGTTCCAGAAGGTCGGCATCCCCGCCAAGATCGAGGGCCCCAAGGTCGCGATCACCAAGACCACCACCGTGGTCAAGGAAGGCGAAGTTGTCAGCCAAGAGATGGCCCTGATGCTCAGCAAGCTGGACATCAAGCCTGTCCAACTGAAGATCGACCTACAAGCCGCCGTCGAGCTGGACACTATGTTCCTGCCCGACGTCCTGGCGGTCGATGATGCCAAGGTCCTGGGCGACCTCATGCTCGCTGTGCGCATCGCGCACGAAGTGAGCCTGCAGACCGCCTTCCCGACCAAGCAGTCCATGGACGCTTTGGTCGGACGCGCCTACCGGATGGCTGTCGCCGTCGCACTCGAATCGGGTGCCGACATCGGCGACGCTGCCGACCAGGCCGCCGAAGCATACGCCAAGATCCTCGCGGGTCTCGGCAAGAAGCCTGAAGATCTCTCGGACGCCCTCAAGGAGCGCCTGGGAGCCCACGTCGACATCCTCTCCAATGTCGCGGTCGCCGCCCCTGCTGCTGCAGAAGAAGCGCCCGAAGAAGAAGAGGAAGAAGACGAGGGAGTGAGCGAAGATGAAGCAGCAGCCGGTCTCGGCGCGCTGTTTGGTTAAGGAGGAAACAAACATGGAATACATCTACAGCGCGCTGCTTTTGAACAGCGCCGAAACCGAACTGAATGAAACGAACGTCACCAAGGTCCTCGAGGCCGCCGGCATCACCGTCGATGCTGGCCGCGTCAAGGCCCTGATCGCTGCTCTCGACGGCGCGGACATCGCTGCCGCCATCGAGAACGCCACCGCCGCGCCTGTCGCTGTGGCTGGCGCAGCTGCCCCGGCCGCTGAGGCCGAGGCTGCCCCCGAAGAAGAAGAAGAGGACGAAGGCGTTTCGGAAGACGAAGCGGCCGCCGGCCTCGGCGCTCTCTTCGGTTAAACATCCAGCTGCTGTCTTCGCTCTCAGTAACTGGTTCCTTTTCCCTCTCACTCTTTTGTGGCCCTTGAGGCCGCCGCGCTTGCGCACCTCCACTCATCTGAGCGGAGGCTAGCTCACGCCTGTTGACGGCGATCGCGCCAGAGGTCCACGCCGGCCAAGCCCACGACGAGCAGCGCCACGGCACCGGCGATGTACCATCCCGCCAGCGGGTGGATGCCTTGGCCGAACCGTATCATTGCGTCGAACGCGAACGTCCAGACCGCCGCAGCGATGACGGTGGCGATGACCACCGCCGGCAAGGTGTGCTTCGTGTAGATGCCCGCCAAGCGCCCAAGCACCAAGCCCACGAGGGGGCCATTGATCAGGAACGGGATGAGCATGAACACCGCGACCGCCGTGGGGCCCCAACGGTGCACGTACTTGCTGTGGTGGCTCGCGACGTCCTCTATCTTGCGCAGTTTTCGCATCAGGTAATTGTCAGCCTCATGCCAACGGTGGATCGCCAGCAAGAACAAGGGGTAGACCAGCAAAGCGCTCCCGATATCCTGGGTAGCGCTGATCTGGAAGACGATGAGTCGAGGAACGCCCGCCGCCAAGGCGATCGGGATGCCGCTTTCCCGACCTGTGAAGACCTCGGCGATGATGCCATACAACATCGCCCGGCCCGCGTCGGCGCTGACCAGCCACGTGGCGACCACCTCTGCGATCACAATGGCCCATAGCAGCACGCCGGCGAACCATAGTTTCCCCTCGCCGCGGCGTAGAGCGCGACGGGTCCAGCTCAAGCCTCGCCACTCTCGGGTTCAGGCTCCTCGACGTCCGGGTCGAGGGTCGCTTGCTCCATGGGGTGCCGGGCCGTCGGGTCGCCGGGTCCCACCCGGACATCCAGGTAGTCTTGTTCCCAGACCTTGAGCACCGACAGCGTCACGCCCACCACGAGGGGGCCAAGGAACAATCCGATGAAGCCGAACGCCGCGACGCCGCCCAACACGCCCACGAGGACGAACAGCGGGTGGATGTTGGCACGGTCACCGATGAGCCTGGGCCGGATGAAATTGTCCACTTGGCTCACGACCACGATGCCCCAGATGAGCAAGAAGATGGGTCGCCAAATCTCTGTGTCGCCGTTGCTCCATTGGAAGAACAAGAAGATCACGGCAGGGACCCAGACGATGAATGCGCCCACCACCGGGAGCAGGCTCAACACCGCCATGACCGCCGCCCAGACCACGGCCCCGGGCACGCCTGCGATCAGGAAACCGATGCCTCCCAAGCCACCTTGGATGACGCTGGTCAGGATCTGGCCGACGAACACGGCATGCACGCCGTTGTTGGCTTCCTTCATCAGGAAATCAACTTGTTGTGCCGGCAGCGGTGAAGCCCGCCGCAGGTACGCCAACAATCGATCCCCGTCTGTCAGGATGTAGTACACGACGAACAGGATGACCGTCATCGCCAAGAAGAACTGGGGCACGGCCGCGGCCAGTTGTCTCCCAAATGCTCCCAATTGTTTCAGGGTCTCCGCTTCCAGTTTGTCCCCCCATTCGTACACGGTGGCATTGCGCTCGTCCGTCGAATTGTTGGGGAATGCCAGGGCAAGGGATTCCTGGACAATGGTCGAGTTGAGGCCGTCGGTGATCCACTCGTCCTGCTCGCCATTGCGGATGGCCTGCCCAAGTTCAGTGACATCGTTGGCCAAGGCCAAGCCGAGTCCGATGACGGGCAGCGTCAACAATACGAACACAGTCAGCATCGTGATGACCGCAGAGATCCGCCGGGGCATGCGCTTCTCGATGAAGCGGTCGATGGGCTGAGCTAGGACAGCGACGAAGACCCCCGTGGCCATGAAGATCACGAACGGCTTGAAGATGGTCCAATTGATGGCCAGCAGCATCAGCAAGATGGCCATGAAGAAGATGTAGCTCTGACGCGGCAGTTTGATCCGCTGAGGATCCACGATCAGCCATCCCTGCCCGCGATTAAAGAATAGACCGTCCGGAAATGAAAATCGGTGGTCGCGTCCCGTCGGCAGCCCTTTCACCCC
>JBFGSX010000143.1:0-5301 GCA_041566495.1 Thermoplasmatota archaeon | reverse complement strand
GGCAGCTCGTTGTAGGTGGTCTTCTCGAACGAGACACTGGCGATCATCTCGCCACCACCCTGGTACGGGGCCATGGCGTTGAGGTGCTCTTCCTTGCCCCAGAGCACGCCGATGCCGGTGGGTCCGTACATCTTGTGGCCACTGATGGCGTAGAAGTCGCAACCCAGGTCCTGCACATCGATGGGGATGTGAGGGGCGGATTGGGCACCGTCGAGGAGGATCGGCACGCCGTGCTTGTGGGCGAGGGCGACGATGTCCTTGACGGGATTGATGGTGCCCAGCGCATTGCTGACGTGCACCACGCTGACGAACTTCGTCTGGGGACCGATCATGGCCTCGAAGGCAGCCATGTCCAGTTCGCCGGCGTCGTTGATCGGCACGGCGCGGACGTGGGCGCCGACCTCTTCGGCGATGATCTGCCACGGCACGATGTTGCTGTGGTGCTCCATCGTCGTGACCAGGATCTCATTCCCCGCCTTCAGGTTCGGTCGGACAAAGGAGCGTGCCACCAGGTTGATGGCTTCGGTGGTGCCACGGACGAAGATGCATTCCTTGCTGTCCTTGGCGCCCAGAAAGTCCCGTAGGGTGTCCCGGGCCGCTTCGTAGTCGCGGGTGGCCCGCATGGAGAGTTCATGGACGCCGCGGTGGATGTTGGCGTTGTCCATCTCGTAGTAATGCTGCAACGCGCCCAGGACCTGTTGTGGCTTCTGGGTCGTGGCGGCGTTGTCCAAGTACACCAAGGGCTTGCCGTGGATGTCTTGGTGCAGCGTGGGGAAGTCCTTGCGGATGGCTTCGACGTCGTAGCTCATGCGAGGTGCTCCTGGTGTTTGATGAACCACACGTGGAGGTAGCGGTCGAGCAGTTTCCTGGTCGCGTCGTCGGTGACGGATTCCAGCACTTCAGAGGCGAAGGCGCGGGTGAGCATCATGCGGGCGCGGTCTTCACCGATGCCGCGGGCGCGCAGGAAGAACAGGTGCGATTCATCGAGTTGGCCGATGGTGCTGCCGTGGCTGCACTTCACGTCGTCGTTGTCGATGATGAGTTGGGGAGAGGCATCGATGTGGGCTTCACGGCTGAGCAAGAGGTTGCGGTTCTCTTGTTCCGATTCCGTGTGATGGGCGCCGGGGTGGACGCGGACGAGGCCCGTGAAGGCGCCCCGTGCCTTGTCGTCCATGATGCCCTTGAAGAGTTCGTTGCTGCGGCAGTGGGGGACCATGTGGTCGACGCGGGTCCAGACGTCCGTGCGTTGGTCCCGTTGCCCGAAGAACACCCCTTGCAGGTCCACTTCGCTGCCTTCCTGCAGGAGTTGGGCACTGGTGGCTTGCCGAGCTTGTTGGCCCCCGATATCGATGAGGGTCGAGTGGACCCGGCCATCGCGCAGGATGAGGTTGCGTTGGCTGCCGATGTGGCGGGCGCGGCGGTCCTCCTTCTGGATCTTGACGTGGTGGATGGCGCCGTTGACGCCCCCCACGAGCACTGCGAAACTGAAGGTGGCTGCTTCGTTGTCGGCCACATGGACGTGGCTCTCGACGACGCGCACCGAGGCGCTCTGGTCGGCGATGATGGCGTGGTGGAGGCTGCGCAGGCCAGGGGCGCCGGTGTTGACGCACATGATGTGCACCGTGCCCTCGACTGGTTTCTCGGCGAGGATGAACGCGCCGTCTTGCCACGTGGCGCAGTGCAGGAGTTCCAAGGGGTCGTCGCTGGCGGCGAGGCTGTTGAAGTGGTGCTTGGTCTGCTCGTACTCGAAGCCCACCGACATGGGGCCAGCGACCAGGCCTTCGATGGCTGGGAGGTTGCTGAGTTCGGCGTTGAAGCGGCCATCGACGAAGACGATGCGAGCGATCTCGTCGCCCGTCAGGAACGGCTTGATTTGCTCCTCGGAGACGCTTCCCGGGGTCGCCAGGGGGGCGCCACCTTGCAGGCCGGAGAGGTCGCTGTAGCGGTATTCATCCGCCTTCTTGGAAGGCCAGCCGACGGAGCGGAACTTGGCCAGGGACTGGGCGCGGAGGGTGGTGAGCCACTCTGGTGCATCCGGCAACTCGGTGGCGGCGTCCCAGAGGTCCATGGTCTCTTGGCTCATGCGATGATGTCCGCGTAGCCGTCCTTCTCGAGCTCCAACGCGAGGTCCTTGTCGCCGCTCTTGATGATGCGGCCATCATACAGGACGTGGACCACATCGGGGACGATGTAGTCCAGGAGGCGCTGGTAGTGGGTGATGAGCAGGAATGCGTTGTCTTCCCGGCGCAGGGCATTGACACCCTCAGCGACGGTGCGCAGGGCATCGATGTCGAGGCCGGAGTCGGTCTCGTCCAACACCGCGAACTTCGGATCCAGCATCGCCATCTGGAAGATCTCGTTGCGCTTCTTCTCGCCGCCACTGAAGCCGGCGTTGACGGAGCGCTCCAGGAGCTTGTCCTTGAGGCCGACCAGGTCGGCCTTCTTCTCGACGAGTTCGAGGAAGTCCATGGCGTCGATCTCTTCGAGGCCATTGTGCTTGCGCACAGCGTTGACCGCTTCGCGCAGGAAGTAGGTGTTGTTGACGCCCGGGACTTCGACCGGGTACTGGAAAGCCAGGAAGACGCCTTCGCGGGCGCGGTCCTCGACTTCCATCTCCAAGAGGTCCTTGCCGCGGTACGTGATGGAGCCTTGGGTGACGGTGTAGCCGTCCCGGCCGGCGATGACGTTGGCGAGGGTCGACTTGCCGGAGCCGTTGGGCCCCATGATGGCGTGGACCTCACCGTCGTTGATGGTCAGGTCGACACCCTTCAGGATGGCCTTGCCGTCCACTTCTGCGTGCAGGTCCTTGATGATGATCATGGGTTTTCTCCGGTTCAGCCGACAGCCCCTTCCAGCTTCAGGTTCAGCAAGTTCTGGGCTTCCACAGCGAACTCCATGGGGAGTTCACGGAAGACCTCCTTGCAGAAGCCGTTCACGATGAGGTTCACGGCGTCCTGTTCTGAAAGGCCGCGCTGGCGGCAGTAAAAGATCTGGTCCTCGCCCACCTTGCTGGTGGTCGCCTCGTGCTCCATTTGGGCACTGGGGTTCTGGACGTCGATGTAAGGGAACGTGTGGGCGCCGCATTGGTCGCCGATGAGCAGGCTGTCGCACTGCGAGTAATTGCGGGCCCCTTCGGCGCGCTTGCCGATCTTGACCTGGCCACGGTACGTGGACTCGCTCTTGCCGGCGGCGATGCCTTTGCTGATGATCGTGCTTCGGGTGTTCTTCCCGATGTGGATCATCTTGGTGCCCGTGTCGGCTTGCTGCATGTTGGTCGTCAGCGCGACCGAGTAGAACTCGCCCACGGAGTCGTCGCCCTTGAGGATGCAACTGGGGTACTTCCAGGTGATCGCGGAGCCGGTCTCGACCTGGGTCCAGCTGATCTTGGAGCGCTTGCCTTCGCAGAGGCCGCGCTTGGTGACGAAGTTGAAGATGCCGCCTTTGCCGTCCTTGTCACCGGGGTACCAGTTCTGGACGGTGCTGTACTTGATCTGGGCGTCCTCGTGGGCGACCAGTTCGACGACGGCGGCGTGCAGTTGGTTCTCGTCCCGTTGTGGGGCGGTGCAGCCTTCGAGGTAGGAGACGTAGGAGCCCTTGTCGGCGATCAGGAGGGTGCGCTCGAACTGGCCGGTTCCTGCCGCGTTGATGCGGAAGTAGGTGGACAATTCCATGGGGCACTTGACGCCGGGGGGAATGTAGCAGAAGGAGCCGTCCGTGAAGACGGCGCTGTTGAGGGCGGCGAAGAAATTGTCGCCGGCGGGGACCACGGTGCCCAGGTACTTCTTGACGAGTTCCGGGTGGTTGTGGACCGCTTCACCGAAGGAGCAGAAGATGATGCCCTGCTTCTCCAGTTCCGCCTTGAACGTGGTCGCGACACTGACGGAGTCGATGACGGCGTCCACGGCGATCTTGGGACGGCTCGGGTCCATGCCCTTCTCTTCGTCCGTCAATTCGATGCCTTGCAGACGCTTCTGCTCGGCCAGGGAGATGCCAAGCTTGTCGTACATCTCCAGAATCTCCGGGTCCACTTCGTCCAACGACTGGGGCCCGTCGCCCGCCTTCTTGGGGGCTGAGTAGTACGTGATGGCCTGGTAGTCGATGGGGTCGTACTCCACCTTCGCCCAGGTCGGCTCCGTCATGGTCTGCCAGTGGCGGAACGCCTTGAGGCGCCACTCGGTGAGCCACTCGGGCTCTCCCTTCTTGGCAGAGATGACGCGGATGACGCCTTCATCAAGGCCGGGCGGCACGCGGTCTTCCTCGAGGTCCGTAGTGAACCCAAAGCGGTACTCGCGGTCCGCAATCTCCTTGATGGCTTCGTTGGCCATGGTATCCATTGGAAGGCATCCAGGCTTGAACCTGGTGTCCCCGGCTGCGCCGAGACTGGCCTCGTATAAGAGGAAAAGGGCCAGGGCCGTCCTTCTTGGGCTCCCGCCCGTAGGGGGCTCCCCCGAAGGGTCGCGGCCCCAAAGGGTCTGGTTCGGACGGCCAAGGGTCCAAATGGGCGCATGGGGCCCGTCGGCGAGTGGGCTCGGGCTTCCCGCCCTAAGTACCTTGGGGGGCCCATGAAAGGGTGTGGACGGACTGAAGTGCCCGCACTGCAAAGGCCGCTTGAACGAGCCCATCGATGGCCAGTATGAGTGCCCGCGCTGCGAGGTCCGAGGCCAGATCCCCTACACCCAGGACGGCACGGTGTACTACAACAAGCCAGCATCCCGCCTCAAGGCGCTCACGTTCCCAGCCGTCTCCCTCATCGGGGTCCTGGTATTCTGGCTCGATTGGGCTCCGTTCTGGCCC
Organism: Thermoplasmatota archaeon; assembly: GCA_041566495.1. GTDB lineage: Archaea > Thermoplasmatota > E2 > JACPAO01 > JAHFTW01 > JBFGSX01. The sequence goes on along the minus strand of JBFGSX010000143.1, from coordinate 507 downwards.
ACGTTGGGCGCCACCATCCTCGCCTACGTATTCCTCGATTCGCTGGTCTGGGCCAGTGGTGGCGGGGCTAGCAAGGCCGCCGCCATCGCGATGCGGATCTTCCTGGTCGCCATCGCGGCGGGGGTCGCGTATTTCCAGTTAGGTGGGTGAGAAAGGCGCCGCTACGGCTTCACGACAATCCCCCACGCCTTGCGGCGTGGCATCACGCGGCCAAACCTACGGTTTGACCACAATCTTGCCGAACTGCAAGCCTTGGTCCATCCGTTCCTGCGCGGCGCGGGCTTCGTCGAGGCTGAAGACGGAGTCCACGACCGGGTGGATCTTGCCCGCCTTGGCCAATTCGAGGGCCCGTTCCAGGTCTTGGGGGGTGCCCATGGTGGAGCCAAGGATGCTGAGTTGTTTCCAGAACACCAGTTGGATGTGGGTCTCTCCGATGGGGCCCGTGGTGGCGCCGCAGGTGACAAGGCGGCCGCCCGGGCGCAGGGTCCGTAGGCTCAGGGCCCAGGT
>JBFGSX010000142.1:0-5349 GCA_041566495.1 Thermoplasmatota archaeon | reverse complement strand
GGCTGCTCCATCCCGTACCCGCAGACGGATGTCCACGTCCATCAGGTGCCGGTTTGAAGCCGCTGCAGGTGCCGACAAGGTCTTGCGTTCGGTAGCCCGTCGCCGGGTGTGGCAAGGAGACCACCATGAAGCGGCTGCGCTTGTTCATCTCCGGCCAGGTGCAAGGCGTATGGTTCAGGGAATCCATGCGCCTCGAGGCCGAACAACTAGGCTTGGCCGGCTGGGTCCAGAACCTCCCCGACGGACGGGTCGAAGCCATCGTCGCCGGCCGCGACGACATGGTCGACCGGTTGGTGGAGTGGGCCCGCAAGGGCCCCCCAAATGCCCGCGTGGATGATGTCCAGGTCAGCAAGGACTCTGGGACGTACCCGTTCTCGATGTTCAGTGTCCGTCGCTGATGCGGTCAACCGGCCCACGACAGCGGTGAAATAGAGGCAACCCTGGTCGAACCCATGCGCGCATGGCTTCTTGCCGGCTTGATGATCACTGTGGCCCTTTCCGGGTGTGCTTCCACATCCCCGGGGGAGCCCGAGCCCGTCGTGACCGAACCAGAACCGGTCCTTGAGGACGCCTTGGCGGCCATCCTGGCCGGCAACACCACCGTCAACCTCGAAGTCCTCGGCTCCTGGGAACAAAGCGGTGAGGAGGCTGACGCCTGGGGCGACTACATCTTCGTCGACGCCGGCAGCACCGTGCGCATCCTGCACCGCCTCGCCACCAGGGGCACCTTCGAGGTCGAAGAGGTCTCGTCCATCACGGTCCCCGGTCCCAAGGACGTCAAGGTCAGCGATGACGGGGAATGGCTCTTCATCGGCAACGACGAACAAGCCAGCAACGAACCCCTGGGAGGCACGGTCCGCAACGGCGGCTTCTACACCTACTTCATCGGTGACAAAGCCAACCCCGAACTGACCCACTACCTCCCCGTCGGCCCCACCCGCGGCCCCCACATGGTCGCCTACTTGCGCCAAGCGGACGGCTCGGAACTGGTCTTCGGCGCCAACGGCGACATCAGCATCAACCTGTTCGATCGGGAGACCGGCACCCTGAGCGAGCTCAGCCGCTACGCCCCCAACTACGTCACCGACGTGGACCGGGACCCGTACCGCCTCGATGCGTACTACCAACTCTACGCCCACGACATGTTCCCCATGGTCGACCCGGTCGCCAACCAGAGCCTCCTCTACGTCGCCAACTGGGACGCCGGCCTGCGCATCGTCGACCTCAGCGTGCCCTCGGCGCCCGTCGAGATCGGTTCCTGGAACGACTACCCTGCCGGTCACAGTGGCAACCTCCATACGGTCGCCACCGAGTGGATCGGTGACCGCCGCATCACCGTCGGCAGTCCCGAGATCGGCTTCGCGGTCGTCGGCGGCGTCGGCTACGCCACCAACGAAGAACCCCCGGTCGTGTACATCCTTGACACCACCGACCCGGCGGACGTCCAGTTGCTAGGCCTATGGGAGAACCCTCAGGGCGCCAAGACCGGCCGCACCGAGCTGGGTGAGGCCCTCAACAGCCCACACAACGTGCAATTGGAAGGCGGCCTGCTGTACCTCGCCCACTATGATCTGGGCATGTACGTCGTCGACCTGCGCACCCCTGAGATGTGGGAGGCGCCCCAGGTCCTTGCCTACCACAACCCCGGGCACACCTGGGACGTCATCCTGGCCCAGGGCACCTTCATCGGAAGCGGCTCCTACGGCCTCGTCGGCCTCGGCTTCCCGTTGCTGGAACTAGGCCCCGACGGCCTCTTCAGCCGCGCCTGAGCATCGTCCCCTGCATGGGCGGCCCCGCTAGGTCGCTCGGCGCAGTGCTTCCTGTAGCACTTCGCCTTCCATGACCGCCGTGAACTCATCCCGCTTCCTCTGCAGGACCTCCATACGGGCCTCGTCCAACGTGCCCTTCACGACCAGCCAGACCACCTCCACGGGGTGGCCCGTGTTGACCCGCATGGCCCGACGGACCGCCTGCTCGTTGGCTTGAGGGGACCAGTCTGCCTCTGCGATCACGACGGTGTCCGCCGCGTCCAGGGTGAGCGCCTCACTGCAGGCGCGGGTCTGGCCCAGGAACACCCTGGTCAAGGGCTCCTGCTGGAAGCGATCCTCGATGCCCCTTCGGGTCGCAGTCGGGACCTGGCCATCAATGCGGACCCATTCCTCCTCGTGCAGGTCCCGGCTGGCGGCATCAAGCAACATGAGGCGGGTGCTGAAGACCAGCAACTTGCGCTCGGCGGCCAAGCGGTCTTCGATGAGTTCAGGCAAGATCCGGGCCTTGGCCTGGAGGCACACCTCGAGGGCGGTCTGGGCTTGGTGCATCGCCGCCATGGGGTCACGCAGGGCCCGCAGTGGCCGGTGTGCCGCTTTGTACGCCGGGATCAGGTCGTCGGGGAGGTCGATGGCCATGACGGTATGACGCAGTTCGGGCAGTTGGTCGCGCACGTCCGCCAAGGTGCGGCGGATCATGAACGGGTCCATGCGATGGTGGAGGTCTGGCAGGTTCCGGCTCGCCACCCGCACCGTCTGTTTGCGCCAGCGGCCTTTGACCCGCTTGCGGATGCTGCGGGTCGTCATGTAACGCTCGCAGAAGCCCCGAAAATCCGGATAGACCTCTGGGCGGACGATGCGCAGTGGGGGGAACAGGTCCTCGGCGCTGTTCATCATCAACGTCCCCGACAGCAGCGCTTTTCGGGGGATGGCGTCGGCCACTTGGATCAATGCCTGGGTCCGCATGGCCTGGATGTTCTTGCAGCGATGCACTTCATCGGCGATGAGGCTCGAAAAGCCATGCTGGGCCAGTACTTCGGCATGGTCGGCCAGGATGTCGTAATTGACGATGATGAACCTGGCGTCCCCCACGACCTGGGCGCCTCGCCCGGATAGGACTTGCACCTTTGCGTCGCAGGAATCTTCGATCTCCCGCTCCCAGACATGCTTGGCGGTCGCCGGACATACGATCAAGGCGGGGCCGTCCGCCAGCAACGCGAACGCGATGCCTTGCAGGGTCTTGCCCAGGCCGGGCTCGTCGGCAAGGATGCCTGCTTTGCAGCGATCCAAGAACGCGACAGCCTGCTCTTGGTAGGGGTACAGAGGCTTGCGCATGGCAGGCATGTCCCCGGGGTGCTCCAGGCCACGCTTCAGGGCCAGGCAAGCATGGACATGGTCCGGGTCCCCGCCGTTGCGAAGGCGATACTCCAGGTCCTCGAACGCATCGGAGCGCTCCGGCACCGCGTGATGCAAGGCGTCCACCACGTCGAGGGCCCGATGGGCCGGAGTGCACCAAAGGGGGCCAGCCCTTCGGGCCTGCAGGCGCTTCATGACCACGGGCAAGCGGGGGGAGGGCGGCGCTTGGATGAGCACCTGGCGTCCATCCGTGTCCAGCCGAGCCATGGCACCCCCAACAGGTGCCCCATGAAGCCGACTCCCCAAGGGAAGTGAAACCACGCTCGTTCGGCGCCGACCCAACGGCCGACCCCGTTTGATATACGACCTGGCTCCCATGCAGGGTCATGGACAAGCGGATCATCATCGCCATCGCTGCCCTCCTGGTCATGTCCGTGGTCCCCGGAGTCGCAGCCCAATCCTCCACGCTCTCCGGTCAGATCCTCGATCAGAACGGCACCCCCGTCGAAGGCGTCGAAGTGCGCCTGTACCAATGGGGCTACAGTGAACCTGAGACCAAGACCTGCGACGCCAATGGTGAATGCACGGCCGACTCCCAGCCCTACCCCTCGAACGACGCAGTCGTCCTCAGTGACGCCGAAGGTCGCTACAGTTTCGCGGTCCGCAGCGGCTGGGCCAACCTGAATTTCTTCAAGGATGGCTACACCGGTCACTACGAAGGCCTCGAGATCAACGGCGACCACGTGCTCGACGTGGAGTTGCTGAAGTACCCCGCCAAGAGCGCCCAGATCACCGGCCGCGTCACCGGCGCAGGCGCCGCCTTGCCCTACGTCAGCATCAGCGCCGAGAACCCGGTCTACGGCACCTACGAATGCAGCGTCATCGAGGGTGAGGAACAGGAATACCCCGTGGCCATCGACAGTGAACCGGCCCGGCCTGAAGCCGAAAGCAGTGAAGGGGCCGACGAGGACCAAGCCCGCAGCATCGCTCCGGGTGAGCCCTACCCTGGCTACCAAGGCTGCGCCATCATCATCCAGAAGGACGGCAGCTTCTCCGGCATGGTCACCCCCGGCTACACCATCCTGCGCTTCTACCACCAAGACTGGCGCAATGAGGGTGGGCAACAATACTACAGCAAATCCCTCGTGCGGGACCTCCCTGCCAACGCGACCACCAAGCTCGACATCGACCTGAAGGCCCGCGCTGGCCCGGACTCGATCGTCCAAGGCTACATCATCGATGCAGCCACCAAGGCCCCCGTCACGGGCGTCTACGTCAGCTTCAGCAACATGGACAGCTACGGTTGGGCCAACGCAAAGGTCGACTCGGAAGGCTCCTACAAGGTAGCCCTCCGCAACGGGGTCATCCAGGTCAGCGTCTACGCTGACGGCTACCTGCCCTGGGAAGGCGACGTCACTGCGGTCGCCGGCGAGACCGTGCGCTTCGACGTGCACCTGACCGCCGGCCAGAGCCGCTACGGTGGCTGCTGCATCGCATACGCCGAAGGCGACCGTGCAGCCCCTGCCATGGCGGCGGGTGCCGAAGCTGCCCCCACATCCCCTCAGGCCGGCGCCCCGGCCCGGGACGTCAGCACCGAAGAGGACGCCAGCAAATCCCAGTTCAGTGACCTGGGTGGCGGCCTCGGCCCCTACGACGCCAGCACCGCCCCCCAAAGCGGTGACGCGGACACGGGCGCCCCCGACGTCCAGACCACCCCCGGCTTCGAGATCGTCGCACTGGCCCTCGGCCTCTTGGCCGTCGTGCTCCTGCGCCGCAAGTAACCCCGGCATCGTCATCCCCCTTCTCCCACTCCCCTTCCTTTGAATCCGGCGCGCTCCAACAATAGCGCATGCACGCCGACACAACGTCCAAATCCGAGCGCCGCTGGACGTCACCCATGCGTGCATTGCTGGTCGTGATCCTCCTGGCCATCACCCCCGTCGTCCAGGCAGACCTTGGCAGCGGCCAGATCGCCTTCGAAGAGCACGTCGTCCCCGGGGTCGACGACTCCCCGGAACCCACCATCGGCATCCCGTGGAACACCGACCACGTGTTCTACCACGCCGGCTCCACCACCCTGCGCGGCGACTTCAGCGGCGACGAACCCGTCTGGGTCGACGTCACCCCGCCGTACCAGGTCCCCATCAACCTCGACCCTCTCCTCGTCGCCGACGAAGACACCGGTCGCGTGTTCGCCGGCGGCCTGCACGGCGCCTGCAGCGTCATG
>JBFGSX010000141.1:0-5358 GCA_041566495.1 Thermoplasmatota archaeon | reverse complement strand
TGACCATCACCCTGGCCATGTCCGTGGTCCTTGCCGTGCGGGTGGCCGCCTACTTCAGCGAGGCCACCAGCCACGACGTGGCCAAGATGCTCCCACTTGGCCTGCTGGGTGTGATCCTCGTTCGCGCGGAGGTCGCCGATTTCGCCGACAGCGTGCGTCGCCTTGGCACGATCACCGACCACGCGGATCTGGTGATGCTGTACTTCGCCATCGTCGTGGTGGTCGAGTACCTGCTGCGGACCATCTACCTCACGGTCAAGGTCGTCCGCAATGACGGCAAACCACCCGAGCCGCCACAGGCTGAACCGGTCCGCAAGTACGATTCGCCCGGACTGCCAGGCCACGATTTCCGCTGATTCGGCGGCCGTCGTATTTGGGGTGTGGGCCGCCCCGTTGTTCCGCATTTTATACAGGTTGCAGCATAGACGCAGAACGATGACAACCACCGTCGGCATCAAGACCACCGATGGCATCGTGCTCGCCACCGACCGGCGCGCTACGATGGGCTATTACGTGGCAGACAAAGACGTCAACAAGATCGAGCCCCTGGACGAGAACTCGGCGATCACCATCGCCGGCTCCGTCAGCCAGGCCCAATCGTTTGCGCACATGCTCCGATTGAACCTGGAATACACCAAGGCGCGCCGCGGTTGGAGCCTGAGCCCGCCGGAGCTGGCCAAGCTCTGTGCCAACAGCATCCAACGCAGTGGAGGCATCTACGGCCAGTTCATCCTGGCCATGCGCGACACCAAAGGCACCCACCTGTACGACGTGGGTGGCGACGGCTCGCTCATCGCCAAGAAGGATTTCACGGTCACTGGCTCCGGTACCGGCCCCGCCGTCGGCACCCTCGAATCCGCTGATTGGAGCAAGGTCAAGACCATCAAGGACGCCCAAGCCCTGGCCCAGCGAGCCATCCAGGCCGCCGCCCAGCGGGACGTCGGCTCCGGCAACGGCCTCGTGGTCTACACCTTGCCCAATGAAGGGGAGGCCTCCATGAAGACCTACACGTTCACCAGTGCCGTGCTGGAAGACGAGGTGACCCCATGAAGCCCACCGTCGACGCGAGTTACCTCCACTTCGATGAGACCGGTAACATCCCGGCCATCAAGTACGCCCGCATCACCCTCTCGATGGGCCTCCCCATCATCGCCGTCCGCAATGACAAGGAAGTCGTCGTCGCCACCGTCAACCGCAGTGGCAGCCCCCTCTACACGGGTGCAGACAAGATCATCCGCGTCAGCAAGGACTGCGTGGTGCTGGTCACCGGTCACGGTGGCGACACGAGCCAGGTCCGCAACCTCCTGCGCGATGTCGCCGTGAATCACAAGTTCATGTTCGGCTCCGAGATCAGTCCCAAGGAAGTCTCCTTGAGTCTGAGTGACTACCTGCACGAACTGGGCATGAGCTACCGCCGCCCCCTCGGCGTCGGCATCATCGTCGCCGGCTTCGACCTCCACGGCACCACCCCTGTCGTCTACCAATGCGACGTCGATGGCAACGCCATCGACCGCAACGGCATCGCCCTGGGCAAAGCCGCCGGTGAAGCAGAACACGCCCTGACCGACGGTCTCAACGCCGGCGAGAAGGACCTCGCCGCCCTGGCCAAGAAGGCCGGCGAAGCCGCGGTGCGTGGCATGACCGAAGGCAGCGCCGACCTGAAGGAAGAGGACCTCCGCATCGATGTGGAAGTCCTCAAGCCGCGCGACTAGCGCCTCACCCGCGGGCGACCGCACCTCTTCCCTTTCCTCCTCCCCTAGCCCCCCTGGCCAAGGCTCCAACCCTCCAGGGCCTCCTTGGCCACCCTGCGCGGGGCTTTGCGAAAGGTGATATCCCAGGCAACCGGTGAAACGTCCAGGGATGCACATGGAGAACGGACTCGGCCGCACAGGCTACTTGCTCCTGGCAACGATCATGCTCGTTCTGGGATTGCTCGGCATCGGCACCGCGTACCTTGCCTACCTCGATGGCGTGGAACGCTTCTTCCGCATGGGCCTTGGCCTCGCCGCCGTCGCCTTGGTCTCCATGTTCGGCTTCGCCGCCTGGGCCCCTTGGCTCGCAGGCCCACCTCGCGCCCCCAAGGCGCCGAAGGCCGAGAAGCCCACCGAAGCCCCCAAATCCGTCGAGGAGCCCGCTCCGGCGCAAGCTACCCGAGACCTCGAATTCGAGTACCCGGATGCAGCGCCTGCACCTCGGGCCGCCCCCGAAGCCCTGGTCATCCCCCAAGCCTTCGAAGAGTCCGCGGCGCCCATGCCCCATGCTGCCCGGGACCCCGCGGCCTGGCCAGAGCGCCGCACCAAGCGCCCCAGCACTCAGAAGAGCGACTGGACCGCCCGCGTCGAGCGCGAAGCCAAGGCGGCCGAGATGCTCGACTCCTCCAAGCGCCGCGACATGCAAGAGCGCTACACCGAGGACGCCCCCATGGTCCGTGGCATCCTCCAAGACCCACCCATGCATGTGGCGGAGCGCGCGCCCCAAGGACTGGGCCCCGGTTTCACCGCCCCCGGCATGAGCGTCGGCCAATGCGGGCGCTGCAAGACCGTCGTCATGGCCCCCGATCAGCGCCCGCTCAGGCTCAAGTGCCCTGAGTGCGCCAAGGTCACGCTGCTCAACTGAGCGCTGTTCGGAACCACTCTGCTTTCAATCATCCTGCCGGTCCAGGCAAGATGACTGTCCGCCTCACCTTCGACGTGACGGAGCCCGCCACCCACCTCGTGAAGGTCACCCAGGTCTTCCCCGCCAGCGACGCTCCTCGCCGCACCTTCCGCATGGCCGCCTGGGTCCCCGGGTCCTACAAGATCCGCGACTACGGCCGCAACGTACAGGACATGACGGCCGAGATCGATGGCAAGGGCAAGGCGGTCCGTCAAGACGGCAAGGATGCCTGGACCGTCACCGGCACCGGGGGCCACCAGGTCACCCTGACGTACCACGTCTACGCCCGCGATCTGAGCGTGCAAGGCAGTCACGTCACCAGTGACCACGCCCACTTGTTCGCTGCCAACCTCGCCCTATACGACGAGGACAGCCGCGGCGCCCCACACCAAGTCAAGATCGTCTCCCCCAAAGGCTGGAAGACCTGGTCCGGTCTGGAGAGCGAGGCCTTCGACGGGCACCTGCGCCCCAGTGACGATTACGACCACCTCATCGACTGCCCCATCGAGGTCGGCCCCCCGGAATCGTACTGGGTCGACACCTTCACCGTCCGCCGCAAGAAGCATCGCTTGGTCCTCTGGCAACCCCCAGGAGACATGGATGGCAAACGCATCACGAAGGACGTCAAGGCGGTCGTGGACGAGACCGCCAGACTGTTTGGCGGCCTCCCCTACGAACACTACACGTTCATCACCCACATCGCTGGGGAGCACGGCGGTGGCCTAGAACACCGCAACTCCACGGTGCTCGGCATCGATCCGTTGAACGTGGTCGTGGACGAGCACATCAAGACCAAGTTCTTGCCCCTGGTCGCTCACGAGTTCTTCCACACTTGGAACGTCAAGCGCATCCTGCCGGCATCGTTCCAGCCCTACGACCTGCAAGCCGAGGTCTACACGGACCTGTTGTGGTTGTTCGAGGGCTTCACCACGTACTACGAGCTGCCTCTCCTGCGCCGCGCCGGCGTCGTCGATGACGATGGCTGGGGCAAGATCGCTGCGGAGATGCTGAAGTATTACGAGATGGCACTGGGACGCAAGCGTCGTAGTGTCGCCGAATGCAGCCGGCTCACCTGGAGCATGCTCTACCAACCCCATGAGCACAACATCAACCGGGGGGTCTCGTACTACACCAAGGGGCTCTTCGTCGGGCTCTGCCTGGATTGGCACCTACGCACCCACGGCGTGAAGGAAGGCCTTGATGTGGTCATGCGATACCTCTGGGCTGAGTACGGTGCCAAGGGCAAGGGCGTCCCCGAAGATGCGTTCCCCCAGATCGTCAAGGACGCCACGGGCGTCGACGTCGGCCCATTGCTTGGCCGCTGGGTCAACGGCACCACCGAACTGCCCGTCGACAAGGCGTTCAAGGAACTGGGCTTCGAGGTGAAGCGCGCCCTGGACGACGACAAGAAACCCGCAGGCCTAGGTGTGATGTTCAAGAACGGTGGCACCACCATCGAACGCATCCCTGAAGACAGTCCCTGCTGGAAGGTCCTGCAACCGGACGATGAGATCGTCGCCATCGAGGACTACAAGTGGAAGCCGGACCGCTTCAAGGAGATCGCCAACATCCGCGGTACGGATGGCACGGTCCGACTCACGGTGTTCCGGGAGGGTCGCTTGCGCACCTTCGATGTGCCCCTGCGAGAGAAGGCCAAGGACAAGATCACCATCAAGGTCCACAAGGGCGACGCCGCCGCGACCCGCCGACGCAAGGCGTGGCTCGGGACCTAGGCGGCCACGAGCATGCTGGGCAAGGCCGCCAATGCTGCCTGGAACACTGCGACGGAGCGCTCCAACTCGGCGATCTCGACGCGCTCATCAGGCGCATGGTCCAAGGATGAGTCCCCTGGTCCGTAGGCCACGATGGGGATGCCTGGGAACCGTTTGGCCAAGTGGTTGAAGTCGGACGTGCCGGTCTTGTGCAAGGGTCGAGGCTCCCCTCCCAACTCACGGATCGCTGCACGCAACCCGACCGCCAGGGGGCTCCGAGGGTCTCCCAGTGCAGCGGGCAGGCTCTCTTCGCACGTGACGGTCACTTGGCGTGGTTCCGCCGCGCGGCATAGCCGCAGGAACGTCTCATCCGGGTCTGCACCTGGGGGCAATCGGATCTGGTAGCGGCCCCTTGCGGTCTGCTGCAAGGCATCTGCGTCGTAGCTTAGGTCATCGAGACGCATCTGGATGGCCGCAAAGCCATGGGAGTCTCCGAGGGTCGCGCGGGCCGCAGCCCACCACGCGACCACGCGGTCCAGTGCTCCGGGGTCAGGGTGGCCACCATGGGTGGGCGTGCCAGTCGCCTGGAAGGTGCCCCTCAGGATGCCCTTGTAGCCGAGGGTGAACCCCGCCCAGCCACTGGGTTCGCCATTGATGATGATGTCCGGCCGCTCCACGGCGAGGCCAATGGTCCCCCGACTGTCGGTCTCTTCTCCGACCGCAGCCACGAAGGTGAAACGGATGCCTGGAGGCGGGGCGAGCAGCGCTTGGTACGCCATGGCCAGGCAACCCTTGGCATCAACGGCGCCTCGGCCCCAGATGGCACCGTCCCGGCGCTCCACAGGTAGATCTCCGTCGACCGTGTCGATGTGACCCACGAAGAGCACGTGCACGGGCCCGTCGCCGGCTTCGATGATGGCGTTGCCCACATCATCGATGCGGGCCGCCAGGCCATGTTGCCGGGCCTTCTCCACGAGCCACGCCGTCGCGG
>JBFGSX010000140.1:0-5386 GCA_041566495.1 Thermoplasmatota archaeon | reverse complement strand
GTGTGGAGCCGCCGGTGGTCTTTGCCGAGGACACTGCCGTTCCTGGGCACATACACCTTACCAAAGTGGGTGGGCCCGATGCAGACTGGAGCAAATACACGATCGTTGGTTCTTGCACGGGGACCGCCAACATTCGCATGGGCTCTAGTGATGCGGGTGCGCATGATTCCGTGAATGATCCTGCAACGGAATTCGGCAAGGCCGTGACGAACAATTGCGGCCATGGGACCCTGCAGGGTTGGGGCGTTTCACATCCGATGAACGTCGGGGAATGGGTCTCGTTGTGCTACACGGGCGCAGGCCCGCCAACGGACGTCGTGATGTGGATCGGCTTACACCCGAACCTCTACGCAACGGTATCGTTGTCTAATCCGCTTCCAGCCTGCTAACGCATCGCCGTCCAATGCTGGACGACCCGAGGCTTCCTGGCCCTGCGCTTGAGGTCCCAACCTAGCCACAGGCCTAGGGCCATACCGCTCAAGTGAGCGAAGTTGCCGATGCCGTCGCTTGGGTTGAAGGCGCCGAGGACGTCGAGGGCAGCGTAGCCGATGCCGGCGACCCAGAAAGGCACGGGAATGATACCGTAGATCAGCAGTTTCTCGTTGGGCATCACCATGACGAGCATGCCGAAGACCATCATGAGGGCCCCGGAGGCACCCAGCGCGGCGCCGGGTTCCAGGGTGACCTGGATGAGGCCACTGATGGCGCCACTGATGATGAACAGCGTCACGAATTTCCGGGTGCCCAGGAGGCGTTCTGCAATGGGCCCGAAGAAGAACAGGATGAGGCTGTTGAACAGGATGTGGCTCAGTGAGCCGAGGCTGTGGGCGAAGGTGCTGGTGACGAGGCCCCAGGGGTGTAGGTACCAAGCGGAGCTGACGGTGAAGAGGAAATTGTGGAACTGGGGCGCGGAAGCGTAGACCAGCCATTGCAAGACATACGTGGTGGCGATGGCGATGAGCAGGCCGTAGGTGCCCTTGGGCTTCCAGGTTGGTTGGAAGTCGGTCGCTCGGCGCGGATCTGGGCCGCGGTCCCAAACACGTTGGTGCTCCACATGGCCGTGAGGCCTCGGTCCCTTGTGAAGGGTCCGGTGGTTTTGGGCAGGTGCTCTGAACGGATTTTGTGCCTGAGTGAGGGTTCAGGTAGGTTGTCCTCGAAACGAAGGCCATGGACGACGAAGGCGTCAGCACCGTCATCGCGGTGATCTTGATGACTGCCATCGTCGTCGTGCTGGGTGCCATGGTGTGGGTGCTTGTATCGTCGTTTGATGGTGGGGACACGGGCCAACCCGTGAGCATGGTGGGGGAGAAGAACGAACGTGATGACCAATGGAAACTGCTCATTGGATCCCAGTCTCCCCAGGAGAGGATCACGTTCTCCGCCGACAAAACGGGCCTTCGCTATGCTTGGAATGAGACCGCCACGAGCGCTTCCCCACTCCTGACGACCACCGCGATTCAGATGGAGGGCAACGAGGCATGGGCGGCGGGGGCGTATTTGAGCGTCTGTTCTGCCACAACGCCGGTCACGGACGCCACGATCACGTTCGTCGATGTGCAAAACAACAGCATTGTCACGTCAACGACATTCGACCTGGTCAACATCTGCACGTAGGTGCGAAAGTGATATGGACCTCTGGCGCCGATGAAACCACCATGTTGGTCATCGAACCGGCGCGACCGGACGAAGTGGACGCGCTGATCAAATTGGCCGCGAACAACCTGCAGCACGGGGTCGACGCGGAATGGCTCGCGGAGGCCTCCATGTCTGCCATGTGCATCGTGGCCCGAGATGGGCCCACGAGTGACATCGTAGGCTTCGCCTTGGCGTGCCGGGAAGATGAGTGCCAGGCGCACCTATTGGCATTGGCCGTGGATGCGCATCAACGCAACACCGGCATAGGCTCTGCCCTATTGCATACCGTGGAAGAAGAAATGGCGCTCACTGGGGCCCGGAACCTCCGGTTGGAGGTCCGTTCGGACAATCCCAGTGCGCAGCAGTTCTACTCCCGGCACGGGTTCCATCCAGAAGGGCTGCATAGCCACGCCTACCCAGACGGCGCAGATGCCGTCTCGTTGGTGCGGCCGCTGTAGCCTAGCTGGACAGTGCTGCCAGCGCGAACGCCGGCAGGTGTGTGTCGCGCGGCGTGGGCTCCTGTACAGGAGGTGCCACGGGCGCTGGCGGTTCGTTCTCGCCGGCCGCGAGTCGCAGGAAGCGATCGCGGAGGCGGACCAGGTGTTCGCGGTTGTCCAGGAGGACAACCTCCGAGAGACCCTTGCCAAGCATGAAGACGGCCTTCTTGTGGTCCGTCTTGCTCTTGTGGATGTGCTGTGGCGACACCTCTAGGTCTTCGTATTCATGGAATTCGCCGTTCAATGGTAGCCCGGCGTCTTGCATGAAGCGCTTCACCTGACACAGTAGGCTGTGTAGCTGTAGCAGCTCGTCTTTGTGCATCCCTATCCCCAGTCCTAGAAACCAAACCGGGAAATATATAACTTGCCCGGCAACCAACAGGAGGGAACCCAAAATCGGGTCAAGTGAAACAAAGGAAAGAGGGGTGGGAAAGGGGGTGAACAGGTTCGCGTTGCGCGAACCAAATGGGCCTGGACTGATGCAGGATCAGTTCAGTCTCGCAGGTACTGGCGCACCGGCTCGCTCGCGTAGAACGCCGCTTGGCGGCTTGTCTACGAGAGGTCGTCGCGGGTCAGGATCTCGACAGCGTCCGGCACTGGGCGCAGCCCAGCACCGGAGCATGTCGAAACCCGGCCTCGCTCCTCCTTGACTTCGCCTTCGGCTCAGTTCAAGTCGTCGCGGGTCAGGATCTCGACAGTGTCGGGGACCTTGGCCACGTTGCCCATCTTGACACCGACGACGGTCTGCACCTTCTTCGTGGCGGCGATGTCCAGCAAGCGCTGGGTGATTACGCCATCGAAGACGACGGTGTGGACGGCGTCCTTGGAGGACTTGAGGGTGTCTGCCAGTTCGCGGACGGCGAGGTCAGCCTTGACGGGGTTGCCGGTGTCGTCCAGCAGGGTCGCCTTCAGGCTACCGGAGAGGCCGGAGAGGGCGTCGCGGAGGCCGGCGCGGGGGTCGTCCGTGCGCTTCTTGGCAGGTGCCTTGGCGGCGGCCTTGGGGGCTTCGCGGGCGGGCTTTTCGTCGCGGGGGGCGCGGCCACGGGCCGGCTTGTCATCGCGAGCAGGCTTGTCGTCAGCCTGGGACTTGTCATCGCGGGGAGCGCGGCCACGGGCCGGCTTCTCGTCGCCCTCGGCTTCGTCCTTCTTACCACGGCCGCGACCGCGGCCACGGCGAGCAGGCTTGTCCTCGTCCCGGGCCGGCTTCTCTTCGGCCTTGGCGGGCTTGGCGTCGCCTTCCTTCTTCTGGACGCTGATGCCGTGCTGCGCGATGAACTGGTCGGCGGTCAGCTTGTTCTTGAGGCACTTCATGACCAGCTTGTGGGGGAGTTCCTCCACTTCGCGGGTCTGGGGGGCGCGGGCAACGAAGTCGACTTCGCAGGTCTGCAGGAGTTCGCGGGCGATGAGTTCGCCGCCGCGGTCGCCATCCACGAAGAGCGTGGTGGTCTTCTCGCGGCTCAGTTCCTTGATCTCCTCGGGCACATTGGTACCTTCGACGGCGATCGTGTTCTTGATGCCGTACTTGAGGAGGTTCAGGACGTCGCTGCGGCCTTCGACGATGATGATGGAGTCACTGGCGTCGACGTTCGGGCCGCACCAGATCTTGGTGTTGCGGAACTTGACGATCTCAGCGACTTGGACCGCGTTGCGGACTTCGTCGCTGATGCGGCCGGAGTCTTGGCTGGGGTCGTCGTTGAGGGTGGACAGGAGCTGCTTGGCGCGCTCCACGACCTGACTGCGCTTGCTGATGCGGGTGTCCTCGATCTTGTCGACCTTCACGGACGCCTTGGCGGGTCCGATGCGGTCGATGGTCTCGAGAGCAGCAGCCAGGATGGCCGACTCGACCTTGTCCATGGCAGAGGGGAGCATGATGCTGCCCGTGCTCTTGCCGCCCTTGGTCTGCACATCGACTTCGATGCGACCGATGCGGGCGCCCTTCTGAAGGTCGCGCAGGTCCATCTCGTTGCCGAGAAGGCCTTCGGTCTGGCCGAAGACGGCCCCGATGATGTCGGGTTTTTCGATAACGCCATCAGCAGTGATGGTCGCTTTGATCATGTATTTGGTAGTCGTAGGATCGACAGGCATAGGATCAAGTCCTTAGGGAGACGGCGCAGAATCCAGCCGGTCTCAGGCCCGATGCGGGCGTGAGGGGTGAAGGTCGCCGAAGCGACCGGTGATCGTGAGGGTCCGGTCAGGGAGTGAACCTGCCCGTCTCTGACTGGCCACTCCAGGTTGGTATAGAAAACCCTTCTGGGTGGCTGTGGGGGGTGCTCCACTCCTGTGAAAGTGCGCTTTTCCCCGGGTTTCTGTCGCTGCGTCCCTGGGAAGGTGCGTCTGGGCGCCCGATGCAAACAACGCCAACGTGGTGCTTGGATTAGGCGACGGAATCAACCCTCGTAGGTCGGGGTGGGTCTCAAAGGAAAAAGATCCGGGGCCCCGTAGGGCCCCGGAGGTCGGTGGGCAGAGCCAGCCTCACAGGCTGATCTTTGTGCCCGTTGGCTTGGACCGGCTGCGCGGCTCCAGGCGTCAAGCCGAAAAGACTCGCTTACAGCGAGATCTTTCCGCCCGCCGCCCAGCCCCCTTCGGGGATCTGGTGGCAGTCCGGAAAGCCCAGCCTTACAGGCTGATCTTTCCGCCCTTCTTCAGCATCGCCAGGGCGTCGTCCTCGACCTTCTTGCGGGCAGCCGGGTTGTTGACGGCCTGCGTGGCGCGGTTGTTGATGCCCTTGATCTCATCGCGCTGGGCGCGGTAGGTCGCGGCGCGCTCGCCCTTGACGGCCATGACCTTCTCGCGAAGCTCCATGGCCTTCTCGTGGTTCTCGTCAGCCTTGGTCTTGTAGGCGATGAACTCCTTGTGCTTGTCGTCGGCCTCGGCGGAGATCGTGCGGATCTCCTTGATGGCGGAGACGAACTTGTCGTGGTGTTCGGTGGCCTGCTTCTGGAAAGCGACGACCTGGGCGTGTTCCTCGTCGGCCTTCTTGAAGAGCTCGTCAATGGCGTTGTCGGCGTCGCCGATGTCCACGTTGACGGTCTTCTGGGCTTCGAGCTGGGTCTCGAGTTCCTTGAGTTCGCGACGCTTGGCGCGGACATCATCGACCAGGGCCTTCTCCTTGGCCGGGGTCATGACGGTGGTCTCTTGGCGCTCGAGTTGAGCCTGGATATCGTTGCGGAGCTTGCGGACCTGAAGGGGCAGGCTGCGTTCGATGCCGCCCTGCTTGCCCTTCTTCTCGCTGATGAGGGCCTTGGCTTGGTCCT
>JBFGSX010000139.1:0-5410 GCA_041566495.1 Thermoplasmatota archaeon | reverse complement strand
GCCTGGAACGGGGCCGCGTCACTGATGCGCATCAAGAACCCAAGAAGCAAAATGATCGCATAGGCGCCGATCACCAATGCGCCTCCTTGCCACGCATGGTAGCGGGTGAACGGATCGTCAGGGGCCGCCCAGGTGGCGATGACACTCAACCCAGGGATGGGGACGTACGACAACCACGCAACAGACACGACCCGTCATAAGCGGCGCCTGAAAAAGGCATTCTGGCCCCGCCAACCGCCAACTCCAGGCGCCACTCTTTCAAAGTCCACCTGTGTCCCCGACACCATGGACACGCAGCGACTGCAAGAAGCAGCGCAATACTTGGTCGCAGACGGCAAGGGAATCCTGGCCGCGGACGAAAGCACCGGCACTTGCACCAAGCGCTTCGATGCCCTCGGGATCGAGAGCACCGCCGACTCGCGCCGCGACTACCGCGCGATGCTCTTCACGACCCCTGGCCTCGGCGACAGCGTCGCTGGCGTCATCCTGTACGATGAGACCATCCGCCAATCCACCGCCGACGGCATCCCCTTGACCAAGGTCCTCTTGGACAACGGCATCTACCCCGGCATCAAGGTCGACACGGGAGCCATGGACCTCGCAGGCCACCCCGGTGAGAAGATCACCGAAGGCCTGGACGGCCTGCGCGGACGCCTCGCCGAGTACGCCAAGATGGGCGCCCGCTTTGCCAAGTGGCGCGCCGTCATCACCATCGGCGCTGGCACCCCCAGCAGCGCCTGCCTCATTTCCAACGCAGAGGCCCTTGCTCGCTACGCGTCCCTGTGCCAAGAAGCCGGGATCGTCCCCATCGTCGAACCGGAAGTCCTCATGGACGGCGACCACGACATCGACCTCTGCGACGAGGTCACCACCGCCGCATGGAACACCCTCTTCGACGCCCTGAAGATGCACAGCGTCTTCCTGCCCGGCATCCTCCTCAAGCCCAGCATGATCATCAGTGGCAAGGCCGCCGAGAACCGCGCCGACGCCCACGAAGTGGCCGAGCGCACCTTCCGCGGCCTCCTGGACTGCGTCCCTGCCAGTGTCCCCGGCGTCGTCTTCCTCTCCGGCGGCCAGAGCCCCGAAGAGGCCACCGAGCACCTGCGCATCATGAACACCCTCGGCGACAAGCCCTGGAAGCTCAGCTTCAGCTACGGCCGCGCCTTGCAGCAACCCGCCCTGAATGCCTGGAAGGGTGACAACGCCAACGCTGCTGCTGCCCAGGCCCTCCTGAAGGAACGCTGCGACGCCAACAGCGCCGCGGCTCTTGGCAAGAAGTTCGTCTCTGCATGAGCCCATGGGGCTTCGTCATTGCGGCCATCCTGGTCGCCGGCTTAGCCCTGGCTCATAGCATCCTTGGAGAACGCTTCATCCTCATCCGCCTCTTCCAGCGAGAGCTTCCCCGTCTATTCGGGGACGACTCCTTCACCAAGCAGACACTGCGTTTTGCTTGGCATGCCCTCACGGTGGCTTGGTGGGCCCTCGCGGCCCTGCTCGTCTGGGCCCCTCAGGAAGCGGAGGCGCTGATCGGTTGGGTCGTCATGGCGTGCCTCGCCACCACCTCCATCATCACGATCGTCATCAGCCGCGCCAGGCATTTGTCCTGGGTCGTCGAATGGGCCGCCATCGCGGCCATCACCTCGGCACTGCTCTGAAAGCCATCGGGGGCTCAGGGCCGCCTAACGTCGGTGCAGGATCTGCCCGACGCGGGCCTTGCCACCCTTGATGAACATGGCCGCACCCAATCCAATAAGAGCTCCTCCGACGCGCATCCGCAAGTGTCCTTTTCGCATGCATAGCACTCGACGCCACGCGTCATGAACCCGCAGGGACAAACTAGGGGCCGCTTGCAACGGTCGGAATTCAATCGTGCCGTAATGCGTCGCTGCGCTTGCGGTGTTCTTCTACGCCAATTTCGCCGCGCGCCAAGCGCTCATCGAGGACTTGCTGCGGCGTCTTCGACATGCCTCCGCTGGCAAGGCGCACAACTCCATAGAAGAAGAGTGCCAGCAGCGCCAGCGGGAACAACATCATCGCCGCCATGCCCAGGCCCCACCACGGACCTCCGGACCAGCCCCAGTGCGGCATCCACCACATTCCAGAAAATCCAACGATCAATGCAAGCAACACGGCGGCGACGGCCACGATGCGGGCGTCACTTCGGTCCATGTGCTTTGTTCGCCGCGCCCTTCCATGAATCCAACGCTGTGGCCCTAGTCCCCGGCTTGGCCGTTTGGCTTTTCATAAGCGCCCTCGTCCGCATCCACATGAGCCTGACCCTGGAGCTTTCGAAGAAGGTGGCCGCATGAAGATCGGTATCCTGTGCGGCGGCGGCCCGGCCCCCGGGTTCAACGGCGTCATCAACAGTGTCACCCTCGCGGCCCATGCCCGTGGCTGGACCGTCATCGGCATCCCGTACGGTTACCGCGATCTCATGGCCGGCGACATCAGCCGCTGCTACGAACTGACCCCCGACCACGTCGCAGGCATAGAGACCCGCGGCGGCGGCATCCTGTTCACCAACCGCGCCAACCCCAAGAAGAGTCCCGAGACCATGGACAACGTCGTCAAGGCGGTCACGGAACTCGGACTCGATGGGCTCGTCACCGTCGGCGGAGACGACACCGCGACGAGTGCCGCAGCCGTCGCCGATGCCATTTCTGGCGCCGGTGGGTCGTTCCGCGTCGCCCACGTCCCCAAGACCATCGACAACGACCTGCCCCTGCCAGGCGAGGCACCCACGTTCGGCTTCGAGACCGCCAAGGAACTGGGCGCCAAACTCTGCAAGAACCTCCGCGTCGACGCCGAGACCACCGGCCGCTGGTACCTCGTCACCGCCATGGGTCGCAGTGCTGGCCACTTGAGCCTCGGCATGGCCATCGGTAGCGGTGCAGACCTTGTCGTCATCCGGGAAGAATTCGAGCACGTCAAATCCATCGGCCTGTCCGACATCGCTGCGCTCGTCGAGACCGCCATCATGAAGCGCGAAGCCGAAGGGCAATCCTGGGGCCTCGTGGTCCTCGCCGAAGGCCTCCTCGAGCGCCTCGCCGAAGAGGACCTCCGCCGCATCGCCAAACTGGAACTTGACGAACACGGCAACCCCCGCATGTCCGAGATCGACCTTGGCCGCGCCGTTCGCGACGAAGTGGACGCCCGCCTACAAGCCAATGGCCACAAGGTCGGCTTCGTCACCAAGATCATCGGTTACGAACTGCGCTGCGCAGACCCCTGTGCCTTCGACGTCCAATACACCCGCACCCTGGGCGCCGGCGCCATCCAATTCTTGGACGAAGGGGAAGGCAACGGACTCATCTGCCTGGACGCCGGAAAAATCCGCGCCTTGCGCTTCGATGACCTTCGGGACCCCAAGAGCGGCCGTATCCCGGTGCGCCGGGTCGACCTGAACGGGGACGGCTGGAAGGCCGCAGTCGTCCTGCAAGCACGCTAGCCAGATCCAAGGGCCGCATCGGCCCTCCGTCAGTGGCACACTGCGGCCGTGGCACGGTTGCCCGCGAGCCGTGTTGTGATATCCTTGGGACGCGAATCGCGACCCATGAGTGAAGAAATCGCGCCCCGAAGGCTCCAATCCCAACAAGGCGCCCTCGTCATGGGGGTGGGCGCCCTATCGGCACTGGTGATCATTGTCACCACGGTCATGGCTGGCGGGCCGGCCATGCTCGTGACCGTGGCGGTGCTCGGCGTCGGCTTGGGCGCGATGGTCGCGTTCGGGGCGCAGCGCTGGTTCCTCCGCTGGCTACCCAGTGGACGCCGTCATTACTTGCGCCGCGTCTTCGCGGTGATTGGCTTGGCGGCAGCCATGGTGCTGATCAGCGCCGTCGTGATGGCCACAAGCCTCTCCTAGCGCCGTCGCCAGTGAGTCGCATCGAACCACTCCCAGGGCACGACCATGCCAATCACGAAGATCGCCATGGCGATCCCGGCGAAGACGAGCCAACCGGAACGCCACCACGGCCGCTCGTCTACGGGTTCGGGGCCCGCCACTTCGCCGCCGCTGGGAAGTCCCTGATAGGGCAATGCGTTGGATGTGAAATCCTGGGCCAGGATCTCTTGGTCCGTGCCGTTGGGGATGCTCACATGGCTGCTACCCCCCACGGCGTAGGGTCCCGAGAAATCCAATGAGAACCGAGCCGTCACATTGCGGCCCACGGCGCCGGTGCTGCGCAGCACGCCCTCGCCTTGGGTGATCTGGCAGGTCAGGTCGAATTGTCCTTCGTGGTAGACACAAACAATGGTGACTGTGTCTCCGCCCTTGGAGATGTGCTCGTAGAGGTTGGCCTCCGCCGAGGCGTCCAAGGCGACGATGAAGAGATACGTGTACGTCCTGTTGGGGTCGCCGTCTGGGGCCTGGTCGCCGATGAGGAGGTCGCCCCAGGTCTCGATGCGGACGTCGAAGACGCCGTCAACGAGGGTCCCCGTGACGTTGCGTAGATCGATGGCGGGGGCATCCACGGGTTGGCTTCCCACTCGTTGGGAGGGGTCCCCGGCGGGGTCGCTGATGGCTGCCGCGACGGGCAGCAGGATCAGGAGAAGGCAGCAGACAAGTCGCGCCATTGGTCCTCCACGTCCTCGATGCCGACACTGATGCGGATCAAGCCATCGGTCAGGCCGGTCCGTTCGCGCATCTCCTTCGGGACACTCGCGTGGGTCATGAGGGCGGGGATCTGGATGAGGGATTCCACGGCGCCCAAGGATTCGGCCAATTGGAAGACCTTGGTCTGCTTGACGAGCCGCGTGGCAGCGGCGCCGTCTGGCAAACGGAAGCTGAGCATGCCGCCGCCCCCCCGGGCTTGGGATGCGTGGACGTCGTGGCCTGGGTGGGTGTCGAGGCCAGGGTAGTAGACGTTCTCGGCGCCCAGTTTTTCGCGGAGGCGCTCGGCGAGGATCTGGGCGTTGTGGCAGTGCCGTTCGAGACGCAACTGCAAGGTGCGCATGCCACGCAATAGCATGTATGCGTCGAAGGGGGGGAGCACGGCGCCCACCGCCATCTGGATGAAACGCAGGCGCTCCGCCACGCTAGCGTCTTGGACGACCAGGAGACCGGCGAGCACGTCGCTGTGGCCTCCGATGTACTTCGTCGCCGAGTGGAACGCGATGTCTGCTCCAAGAGCGAGGGGGTTCTGCAGTGCGGGGCTCATGAAGGTGGAATCCACGACCAGCAATGCGTCCCCTTCGTGGGCGATGGCGGCGATGGCGCGGATGTCACTGACCCGCAGCAACGGATTCGTGGGGGTCTCCATGATGACCAATTTGGTGTTGGCTTGCATGGCGGCTTTCACGTTGCTGACGTCTCGAGTGTCGACGAAGCTCACTTCGATGCCGCCACGAGTGGCGACCTGGCGCAACAAGCGGATGCTGCCTCCGTAGGCGTCTTCGGCGCAGATGACGTGGT
>JBFGSX010000138.1:0-5411 GCA_041566495.1 Thermoplasmatota archaeon | reverse complement strand
GATCCATTGGTTCCCGATTCTCGCCAATGACCAATAGGGTCGGCGAGCTTCGGTCCGGCCGCGCTTGGGCGCCCCCGCAACGTTGGCCCTGGGGCCGTAGCTCCAACCGGGCAACGGCCCGCTGCTGGCCCGACCGATCATCGGGCCCACCAGCACCCCCGGGGCGGTCCGTCGGCATGGCCCACTGGACAACGGGTCGTTGGGAACATTGAAACAGGACCCCTTTCTGCGACGCCCCGTAGGGAGTCAGTAGACTCCATATTTCGGGGACGCAACATGCAATTGAACACCCAGACCCAGAACGACATCCTCTCGACGATTGGAGGATTCCTCGCGGTCGAGGACGCACGCGCGTTCATCGAGTCCAAGTGCGACGACGCGAACAAGGCCAAATTCGCCACCATCCGCAACGAGGACGCGATTCTGAAGATCGCCAACGCCGCGAAGATGATGCAGCCGGATGCAATCTGGTTCAACAGCACCTCCGAGGCGGACCACCAGTTCGTGCGCGCAGGTGCCATCGCCACGGGTGAAGAGTTCGAGTTGGCCCTGCCCGGCCACTCCTGCCACTACGACCTGCCCGAAGAACAAGGCCGCCTGGTGAGCCAGACCTTCTACATCGTCGACGAGGACGAGCACATCTCCACCCTCGCCAAGAAGCAGCCCCGCAGCGAAGCCCGCGACTACATCGCCGACAACATGGTAGGCATCATGCAGGGCAAGACGATGCTCGTGGCCCTCTGGAACCGGGGCCCCATCGGCGCCGCGCCCTCCGTGCCGGCCATCATGATCACGGACTCGTTCTACGTCATCCACTCCGGCAACATCCTCTACACCAACGTCTTCGACCACTTCGATGCAGAAGCCGACCGCGCTGGCGTGTTCTTCACGAACTGCCACACCATGGGCGACTTCAAGAGCGAAGACGTCCCCCGCGCCCGTGTCTACACGGACCGCAACCAACGCACCACGTTCTCCCTGTTCACCACCTACGCCGGCAACGCCCTGATGCTCAAGAAGGGCAACCACCGCCTGACCGTGGACCTGTGCACCTACGAACGCCGCGGCGAACAACTCAGTGAGCACATGTTCATCACCGGCATGACCGGCCCCCGCGGCCGCAAGACGTTCTTCGCCGGTGCCGCCCCGTCCGGCTGCGGCAAGACGACGACGGCGATGGTCGGCAGCGACTTCATCGGCGACGACCTGGCCCAGATGTGGATCGGCGACGATGGCTCCGTGCGCGCCGTCTGCCCTGAGATCGGCATCTTCGGCATCGTCCGCGACGTCAACCGCGACAGTGACCCCTTCCTCATGCAGTGCCTGCGTGGCGAGAAGGAAGCCGAGGTCATCTTCTCCAACGTCCTCGTGGATACCAGCGGCAAACCCCGCTGGGAAGGCGATGGCTGGGAAGCCCCCAAGCTCGGCAAGCACTACACCGGCACCTGGGAAACCGGTAAGAAGGACGCGGCAGGCAATCCCCTTCCGTTCAGCAACAAGAACGCCCGCTGCACGCTCTCCGCAGAGCGCATCCACAACTACAACCAGGAACTCGCCGTGTCCCCCGAGGGCGTCCCCGTCGACGTCATCACCTACTCCGGTCGTGACAGCGACACCATGCCCCCGGTCTGGGTCGGCCGCAACCCCGATGAAGGCGTCGTGATCGGCGCCAGCATCCAGAGCGCCGCCACGGCCACCGAGATCGGCGCCACCGGCATCAACCGCCAACCCTGGGCCAACGCCCCGTTCATCCCCGGCCCCCTCGCCGACTACATGGCGGCCCAGTTCGAGTTCTTCAACAGCGACAAACTCGACCGGAAGCCCATCATGGCGGGCCTGAACTACTTCTTGACCCACGCCGCCCGCGGCGGCGCCCCAACGGACACCACGCTGCTCGGTGAGAAGCGCGATGTGCGCGTCTGGCTCCAGTGGCTCGAGCGCCGTGCCCACGGAGACGTCAAGGCCATCGAGTCCCCGATCGGCTACCTTCCGCTGTACCAGGATCTGCAGGTCATCTTCGACCAGATCATCGGCAAGGACTACCCTGAGGACCTGTACAAGCGCCAGTTCAGCCTGTACGTCGACAACGTCATTGCCCGCATCGACCTCCAGACGGCGGCTTACAGCAAGGAGGCCGACTGCCCGCCCCGGATCTTCGAGATTTACACCGAGCAGAAGCAGGCCCTGGAAGCGCTCAAGTCCAAGTTCGGTCCGATCGTCACGCCCGATCAGCTCATCGAAGCCTGCGGCGTCGCGTAGACCTTGACGGCTGCGGCATCACGCCGCGTAGGAGCCGTTCCTTTCCCCCTTCCTTCTTTGTTGTCCCCCTTGGTGGCCCCTGCGGACCTTTCCACCTGTTCGCCAGTGTGGCCAAGGTGTTGAGCGTCTAAGCAGTCTCAATGACCGCCGACAATGACGGAGCCCCAGTTCGCAAGAAGACCGCACGCAGCGCCATGTCCGACACGGCATTCGTTTTCGGTGCCATGGCCGCCGGTGCAGGCCTGCTGGTGCCCTTGTTGGGGCTGGCCATGAACCCCGTCGTCTTCGTGGCGACGGCCATCATCATGTTGGCCATCGGTTCCCTGATGCGAAGCATGGCGGTGATGCGATGGGACCGTACCGAGCCAGCATGGCGACCCGTCCTGCAACACGTCGAGGAGACGCTCGCCAAGAACACCGCCCACCTCGACGAGGTGATGCTCACGCAAGCTGCCAGCATCGACGAAGCCTCCGGTGAGATGGAGAAGGCCCAAGCCAAGTTGTCGAAACGCTTTGCGGGCATGGAACAGTGGGTCGCCGAACACGCGGTCCCCTTCGTGCAGAACCCTGAGAAGGCCCTCGATCCGATCATCAAGGACCTGATGAAGGACTCCACGCGCAAAGCCCAGGTCATCCAAGAGGATGTGCAAGCGCTGCGCCGCCAATGCGAGTCCGCCATCCGTGCCTTCGCAGCCATGCCTTCCAGCGACACCATGAACGAATGGCCGGGCATGTTCCAGCAAATCCAGAGCGGCATGGCTGCCCTGGAGGAGCTTGTGAAAGCCAACGACCCCAGCCAGTTCCATGACCAGATCCAGGACCTGCGTCGTTCCCTGCGCACCATGCAGGATTCCCACGATGCAAGCAAAGACCGCTGGCGCACCATGGAACACCAACACGAGGCTCTCAGTCAGCGCGTCGCTGGGCTGCACATCCCGTCGCAGGCATCCATCGACCAGCGCCTGGACGGCATGCAGCACTCCATCGAGGCCCGGATGCCCCAATTGGAAGGCCAGATCCAGACCATGCGGGAAGAGATCCTGGGCGAATGCGACCAACGATTCACCATCAAGGACGCCGACCAGGTCCACGCCATCGTGGCCTCGATGCAGGAGCAGTTCATGACGGAACTGGAGACCCGCTGGACCCAGCACAACCAAGAGGTGGCCGTCACGGTCTCCGGCGTCCAAGCCGAACTGCGGGGTGAATGCGAGACCCGCTGGACCCGCCACGCCCAGCACATGGAGGAGTCGGTCGCCGGATTCCGCGCGCAACTTCGGGAAGAATGCGAGGCCAGGTTCCACTCCTGGCAGGAAGGCCCCGGCGACATGGCGATCAATGAATTGCGCCAGGAACTCCTGGCCGCCATCGACGGCTTCGAAGCTCCCGCCATCGACGCGGAGGCCATCTTCGACCAGATGCGCAACGAAATGCGCCAGACCGCCAGCGGGCTCGAAGCCAAGATCCTCGAAGCCCATGAGCACCCGGAATGGGACACCGCTCTGCAATCCATGCGTCAAGCCTTCGCCAAGGTCCCCGCGGTCGTCGAAGAGGCGGTCGCGCCGATCCGGGACGAAGTCCGTAGCCACAATCCGGCATCCATCGTCCAACAAGCCATGGTTCGCCTCAAGGAAGAGCTGCGGGCCTGGTACACCCACGCCGACCCCAGCCACGTCTTTGACCAGGGCGGATCCATGGTGACCGAACCAAAAACACCGGAAACGCCGGGCCAGGCGTTCGTGAACGGCCCCTCGGACCAGAGCCCGCCCATGCGGGCCCGTAACCCGAACCCAGGCAAGCCCGGCCAGGACCGCCACCACCAGGCGCTCCAGGCAGCCCAGAAGCGCCATGACGAACGGGTCCGGGGCCGAGCGGCGCCGCAGGAGACCAAGGCCGAGATGCGCCGCCGCGTCGCCGCCGCCCGCAACCTCGTCGCCAGGACCCGGCGTCGCTGAGGATCCTTACGCGGCTGACCATCACAAGGGCTAATATCCGAGAACATCGCCCTCGTGTTATGCGCATCCGCGTAGGAACCATCCTCGTGCTGTTCCTGGCCACCGCCCTTGCAGGCTGTGCCTCCGAATCCGGCACCCCTAACGACAGCGACCTCAACCCCAACCCGGCGCCGGTCGCCCTCCCCCCCACGGGCGGGGCGACCGCCACCCTGGGCGGCGGCAACGGCACCCTCTTCGAACTCCCCCTTGGCGAACTCCCGATCAGCGACATCCGCTACCTCGGCGTCAGCACCTTCGAACCCACCATCGCTAGCGACGCGGATGGCTGCCTGTACTACACCCACTACCAGGGCACCGGTACCGGCACCCGCATCATGAAGAGCTGCGACCAGGCCGAGACCTGGGCCGACATCGGCCCGAACCTCATCGCTGATGGACCCCAGGGCGACGAGCCCTGCTTCCGCAACAGCAACGACCCCTTCGTCCACGTCGACACCGACACGGGCCGCGTCTTCAGCAGTGACCTGCACGCCCTCGTCACCAGCACCCTCCACTTCACGGACAACAAGGGCGACTCCTGGACCTGCAATGTCCTGGGCGGCGGCGTGCCCCCCGGCGTGCACGACCACCAGAGCGTCATCACCGCCAAGCCCCGCCTGGTCCAGACCGTAGGCTACGAGAACATGGTGTACTACTGCATCAACCGCGTCGGCGACTCCTCTTGCGCCACCAGCATCAACGGTGGTCTCGGCTTCGGCCCCATGGTCACCGTCTTCCCCGGCGTCGCCCCCCGCGGCGGCGTCACGAGCCCCCTCGACAACGTCTGCGGCGGCTTGACCGGCCACGCCGCCTCCGACAACGAAGGCCGCGTGTTCTTCCCCCGCAGCTTCTGCGGCAGCGCCCAAGTCGGCATCACCGAAGACGACGGCCTGACCTGGACCCCCGTCACCATCGACGAGACCAAGGGTGTCCAGCAGCACGAAGTGCGCATCGCCGCTGACGACGCCGGCAACGTCTACGCCTTCTGGATCGGCGCCGACTACCTACCCTACTTGTCCGTCAGCACGGACCACGGTTACACCTGGGGCACTCCCCTCATGGTGGGCCCGAGCACTGAATTCGGTGCCGGCCGTCCCGCCATCGAAGCCGGTGCGGAGGGTCAGGTCGTCATCGCATACATCGGCTACGAGCACGAAG
>JBFGSX010000137.1:0-5416 GCA_041566495.1 Thermoplasmatota archaeon | reverse complement strand
GGCGCCACGGAGAGAACCGCGGACAGAACCTCAGTCCCGAGGCCATGGTGGAACTCTGTGACGAATTCAAGGGCATGATCCAGAAGAGCACTGGCAAGGCGTTCCCCCAGGACCCCACCGAACAACTCCTGGGCGCCATCGAAGCGGTCTTCGGTTCCTGGAGCAACAAGCGCGCCAAGACCTACCGCGACCTCAACAAGATCCCCCACGACATGGGCACCGCCGTCAATGTCCAGATGATGGTGTTCGGCAACATGGGAGACGACTGCGCCACCGGCGTCGCCTTCACCCGCGACCCCGCCACCGGCGAGAACGTGTTCTACGGCGAATTCCTCCAGAACGCCCAAGGCGAAGACGTGGTGGCCGGCATCCGCACGCCGCACCCAATCCTCGAGATGCGAGACTTCCTCCCCGAAGCCCACGATCAGCTCGTGGACATCGCCAAGAAACTCGAAGGGCACTTCCACGACATGCAGGACCTGGAGTTCACCGTCATGTCCGGCAAGCTCTACATGCTCCAGACGCGCACCGGCAAGCGCACCGGCATGGCGGCGGTCAAGATCGCCCTCGATATGCTTGATGAAGGGCTCATCGACGAGAAGGGCGCCGTGCTGCGTGTCCTCCCAGACCAACTCAACCAACTCCTGCGCCCTGTCTTCGACCCCAAGGAGAAGCAAGGCGCCATGGCCAAAGGCCACGTCATCGCCAAGGGTCTCAACGCCGGACCCGGCGCCGCCAGTGGCCGCGTCGTCTTCACCGCTGACGACGCCGTCGCCTGGCACAAGCGCGGCGAGCAAGTCATCCTCGTCCGGGACGAGACCAGCCCCGAAGACATCCACGGCATGGACGCCAGTGAAGGCTTCCTCACAGCCCGTGGTGGCATGACCAGCCACGCAGCCCTCGTGGCTCGCCAAATGGGCAAGGTCTGCGTCGCTGGTTGCAACACCCTCCGCATCGATGCCAAGGCCAAGGCCTTCGGCGTCGGCAACACCCTCGTCCGTGAAGGGGACTGGCTCAGCCTCGACGGCTTCACAGGCGAAGTCATCACCGGCCAACTCACCACCCTACCCAGCGAAGTCATCCAGGTCCTCGTGGATGGCGAACTAGACGCCAAGGACGCCCCGGTCTACCAGATGTTCGACCGCTTGCTCACCCTCGCCGACAAGTACCGTCGACTAAAGGTCCGCGCCAACGCCGACCAACCGGACCAAGCGGAAGCCAGCATCGCCCTGGGCGCCGAAGGCATCGGCTTGTGCCGCACCGAACACATGTTCTTCGGGCCCGGCAAGATCGAACACATGCGCAAAATGATCCTCGCCAAGAACGAGGATTACCGACGCAAGGCCCTCGACCACCTCCTGCCCATCCAGCGAGAGGACTTCGAAGGGCTGTTCCGCGCCATGGGCGACCGCCCCGTCACGGTCCGCCTCCTCGACCCGCCCCTGCATGAGTTCCTGCCCCACGAAGAGAAGGAACAGCGGCACTTGGCGCTCATGATGGGCATCGACCTGGAGCGCCTGCGCAAGCGCATCGATGCCTTGCGGGAAGCCAACCCCATGCTCGGCCACCGGGGCTGCCGCCTCGGCATCGTCTACCCCGAGATCACCGAGATGCAAGCCCGCAGCATCCTCGAAGCCGCATGCATCGTCAAGAAGGAAGGCATCAACGTCCAACCCGAGATCATGATCCCCATCGTCGGCTTCGCCAGTGAATTCGACCACCAGGAAGCCGTCGTCCGCCGGGTCGCCGACGAAGTCTTTGCGGAACGGGGGGAGACCGTCGACTACCTGGTCGGCACCATGATCGAACTACCCCGCGCAGCCCTCACCGCTGACGAGATCGCCGTCAAGGCCGAGTTCTTCAGCTTCGGCACCAACGACCTCACCCAGACCACCCTGGGTGTCAGTCGAGACGACGCCGGCGTCTTCCTCACCCACTACCAAGACCACGGCCTCGTGCCCCACGACCCGTTCCAGACCATCGACTTCAGTGGCGTCGGCCAACTCGTCAAGATCGGCACCCAAAAAGGTCGCGAGACCCGCCCCAACCTGAAGGTCGGCATCTGCGGCGAACACGGCGGCGACCCCGACAGTGTGGCATTCTGCCATGGCGTCGGCCTCGACTACGTCAGCTGCAGTCCCTACCGCTTGCCCATTGCACGCATGGCCGCGGCCCGCGCCGCCCTCCAGGAAACTGAGTGACCTTGCACGACCTTGCACGGAGCATTGCGTGAACCTCGGGGACGTCCGTCGCCTCGCCGTCACGGCCACCGTCCTAGCGGGCGCCGTGCTGGGCTTCCTCCTATGGTTGGCCCTCGAGACGCTGGAGGTCATCGATCACCGGGTCCCCACTCGCGCCCTTGCCTGGTGGGGCCTCGGCACCTGGCTCTGGCTCGGCGTCAGCTTCGTCTTCCTGAGTCTCATCACCCTCGTCATCGTGGTGTTCTTCCTCCGGGACGCCCCCGCGGGTTTCGCCCGAGGCATCCGCAGGCAAGTGCAGTGTCAACGCTGCAAAGCGGTGTTCGACATCCATGACACCGGCCACCGCCCCATCACCCACGTCTGCCCCAACTGCAAGGGCCTCGGAGTGTACGATGGCACGGCGCCCCCGGTGGGGTTGCCGCCTAAACCGGAGCCTGCCAAGAAGATCATTGCATTGGGATTGGCTTGTGAGACCTGTGACTTCCACTTCGATGTCACGGACACTGGCGCGCGGCCGTTGCGGGTCAAGTGCCCCAAGTGCAATGCGAAGGGTCAGGTGCTTTGATCCGCCTTCTTCAGCAAAGCCAGTAGTCCCAGTGCGGGGTCTCGGAACCGTGTCGTGCGGTGGATGGCCCAATGGTTCTCGATGTACTGCTCTAGGAACCCCACCACGTGGTCAAGGGTGATGTCCAAGTGGGGAACGCCCCGGTCACTGGGGCGGCTTGAGAACGCGACGAGGCGGATGCGTCCTGCCGCTGTGTGGGCGACGCCATGTTGCCTGAGTTTCTTGGCGGCGGAGTCGAGTCCTGGGCGGTCGCAGACACCGAAGCGCCGCATCGCCTCGAACAACACGGAATGGCGCCACATGGCCGGATTCATGTCCCCAGTGCCGGTCTTCACTTCCCCGATGATGAACTCCCCGCGGCCATAGTCGAAATCCAACAATGGATCCACATCCATCTTGGGTCCCTCCGGCATGTTCTGACGAGGCAAGACCCGCCCCGCATGGGGCAAGCGCACCGCCAAGACATCGATGTCCGTGGCTTCCCGCACGGAGCCGTCCCGGCGCTCCAGGATGGGGTACTCCTTGACCGTGAAGAAGCCGTTGACCTGCAGGTAGGCGTCGACCAAGCTCAGGGCGTGGTCCATGGGGCCATTTCTGCCAGGGCTGGGCTAAGTGCCTGTCGCCGTCGGCCTATGGGCCTTCACGATACAGGTTGGGGTCTGGAGGCCCGGCCACTTCCAGGATCCCAAAGGCACCCTTATGGAGGCGGTTGAGGCTATGATCGACGAGGAAATACTGCCCCTGCACTTCGACTGTGAACTCCACCATGGTGGCCCCGCCCGCGGGCACCAGCGTCGTCTGGACGCTTTCCAGGGGCGGACTGTCCAGGGAGGCTTCCGAGTAGACGCGGTCGAAGATCTCACCGATGACGTGGAATGAGGAGACCAGGTTGGGGCCGCCGTTTCCAAAGAAGATCCGGACGGTGTCGTTGACGTCGGCGTGCAACAGGCGTTGGCTCAGGCTACCGACGCGGCCATTGAAGACGACGAAGGTGGGGTTCTCATCGTCGGCGCTGACGGGGTCGTGGGGGTGGTGGCCGGGGTCCTTGGGTCCAAACGGCGTGTAGAAGTCCCCTTGGACCACGTAGAACTCCTTGTCCACGGGTGGCAGGCCGCCTGGGGGTTCGACGAGGATCAGCCCATACATGCCATGGCCGACGTGCAAGGCAGGATCCTGGAAAGCGCAGTGATAGACGTAGAGGCCTGGGTTGAGGGCCTTGAACGTGAAGGATGCCGTTTCGCCTGGGTCGGCGTCGGTCAATGCAGCGCCTCCACCCGGACCGGTGACCGCGTGCAAGTCGATGTTGTGGCCGGTGCTGCTACTCGGGAGGTTGTGCAGGCGCAGCGTGACTTCGTCGCCCTGCACGACGCGCAGCATTGGGCCCGGGACGGTCCCGTTGAAGGTCCAGTACGGGAATGTGGTGCCGTCGGCCATTTCGGCGATGACCTCCTCGGCGCTCAGGTCGATGGTGACCTTGCCGGCGGCGCGCTGCAAGGGCGCGGGGACGTCGGCGGGGTCCCGTCCGATCTCTTGGACGTTGACCGGCAACGCAGCACCCGGCTGGGGCGCTTCACCATCCATGGGGGCTTGTTCTGCCACGATGATGGTGCCGATCATGCCTTGCCAAACGCCGTCACTGAAGACCGCGTGAGGCAGGCAATAATAGCTGTACGTGCCCACTTCGTTGAAGGTGTGGCTCCAGGATTGCCCTTCTTGCAGCCAGTCCGCGGGAGCGTCGCCGCTGCCCATCGTGCCCCATTGGTCGGTGTCCGTGGGGCTGACCGTGTGGCCGAAGGGATCGAGGTTCTTCCAGATCACGGTGGAACCCACGGGAATGGTGATGCTTGCCGGCGCATAGGTCACCGACACCATGTCGATGGTCACTGTGATGGGCTCCGTGACCGCGTCACTAGGTGCGCCGTCTGGTTGCCCCGCCCATAGGGCCGCCGAGAAGGCGACTCCTAGAAGCGTCACGAAGATGCAGACACCGATGGCAGGGCCAGCGTTGGTCATACGCCAAGATAACTGGCAGGCCAGCATAAGGAGCGCCGATGTTTTTCAGCGATGAGACTGCAGGCGTCGCCGGGAGGCTATTCCAGCGTCGCGTGCCGTTCCCGCGTCCGCCACTCGCGTGCCGGAGCAAAGACCGGATCGCTGCCTCGTTCGCTGCGCTCACTCGAGCGTCGCGTGCCGTTCCCGCATCTTGACCTCGCTTTCCCCGAGGCGGTCCATGAGCAAGGCCACCACGGCGTCGCACAGGAGCCAAGCGGCGGTCTCGAACAACGTCCCAAGAGGCGCAAAACGAGCCCGTTCGCCATTGCCATCCGGGTGCCGGAGGGGGATGACCACGTGGGCCAAGCGAGCCACTTCTGATTCCTCATGGGCGGTGACCGCCACGACCCGAGCCCCCTGCCGGCGGCTCAGTTCAGCGGTCATCACCACAGGGTACGTGGTACCACTGCCAGAGATGCAGATCACCACGTCGTCCTTCTGGACCGGTGCCGTGATGGTCTCCCCGATGACGTACGTGGAGTACCCCAAGTGCATGAGGCGGACGGCGAACGCCTTGGCGACGTTGCCACTACGTCCCCGGCCGTACGTGAAGATACGCTGGGCCGGTTGCAGGATGTCCAACAGGCGCTTGATGGTC
>JBFGSX010000136.1:0-5466 GCA_041566495.1 Thermoplasmatota archaeon | reverse complement strand
CGAGTGACAGCTTCCATGGCACTCATGTGCTTGAGGGCCTTCCAGACCGAGCCCGTCAAGTGGAGCTTGCCGGTCAGGATGGCGCGGCGCTCCGTGATCTCACCACGGTTCACGGCAGAGAACACGTCGTAGTGCCCGCTGACCACGAACGTCGGGGCCTCGAGGCCTTTCGTGACGGCCTCATAGTCGTGCCCGACCCGGTACTCGGAAAGCGACCCTTCCTCAAAGCGGACAAAGACAAAGCCGTAGCAGTCCTCTGGAGCACCGATGACGATGGCTAGGATGCTCAGATCGAGGCCTTCCACCGCTTTGGCGACCTCGGGATCGGATTCGACCGCTTCCAAGGCCAGCGTGGCCCACTCTTCCGACATGTACCGTACGGGCAACAAGCCGGCGATGGCCGCCTCGGTTTCAAGGCTGCCGGAGGCCGAGGGCTCCGACCCAAGTCTTTTTCCCAATCCTTGGCTGAGCATAGGCTATGGGAGAAGTCACCGTCCTCAGTGACGCCGAATTCGAATCGTTCACCACGCAAGAGGGCGTCGTCCTCGTGGATTTCTGGGCCCCCTGGTGCGGCCCCTGCAAGCGCATCGCGCCCATCATCGACGAGCTCTCCAATGAGCTCTCCGACGTGCGCTTTGGCAAACTCAACACCGACGAGAACCAGAGCACCGCCGTCGGCCAGGGTGTCATGAGCATCCCCACGCTGATGGTCTACAAGGACGGCAAGAAGGTCGACCAGGTCATTGGCGCCGTCCCGAAGGAGAGCCTCGCGGCGACCCTGAAGAAGCACCTTTGATTCGAGACTGCGGACGAAGTCCTTAAACGCTTGATACAGCGGTGAATGAGTGATGACAACTGGAACGCCTTCGACGCCCGCCGGTCGCCAGGTCGTGGTGGTCCGAGCTGGACCCCCCAAGCGGCGCGGCGCGTTCATTGACGCCGTCGTGGGCATCCTGGGTGTCATGTTGCTCATTGCAGCCGGCGTCCTCGGGGAGACCCTCCCTGAAGAGGACGTCATCGCGGTGCAGTACTTGCCAGAGTTCCCGACCACCAACGTCGCGGCCCAGTTGATGCGCGAAGGCGGCACCAACTCCAGTGAGGCACTGCGCTTCGACTTCCAAGAGAATGAGGCGGCCACCGTGCTGATCCAGATCCCTCACGACAACGTGGTGTCCATCAGTATGCAGGCGTTCTTGGAAGGGGACGACATCGGCAGCAGCCTGCCGGATGCGTTCAAATTCACCCTGTACGGCCCCGATGGGGACCAAGTGGGCGAAGTCTTCAAGGTCAACACGGCCCAACCCAAGCAGCGTGACAACACCGTCCCCGGACCACCCATCGGCCCCGGCACGGTCACCAACACCACCGACCCCATCTACGTCAGTGGCTCCTCCAATCCCGCCACCGCCTGGCGCCTAGGCGCACCCCCCAACCCCGAGTTCATCGGCGGCGAGGGCAAGAAGCTCGATCACACGGCGGCCTTGAGCATCGCCATCGATCGCTACACCCAGCCCACCAACGGGACCTGGACCATGGTCGTGGAACTCACCAACGCCGGTGACTGCCCCCAGCCATCCCCCAGTGGCCAAAATGATCGCTACCTGGAGTGCATGCGCATGACGGGCAACAGTGGCCAAGATCCTGGGAACTCGATCACTGTGAAGTTCGTCCGTTACGATTACTATACCATCGAGCTTCCGGACCCCCAGGCGGAATCCCCGGATGCAATCTGACACCATCATCGGAATCGTAGGCGCAATGGTCCTTGTGACCGTCATGGTCGGCGTTTTTGCGTACGAATACAGCAATGCTCCGGAACCACTGAGCCCTGCGATCGACCCGGATTCCTCAGAAGGGAAGATGCTAGCATTTGCCGCCGCATACCCTTCCTTGAACGCCTCCGATGACCTAGACGGCGACTCGTTGGCCAATTACGAAGATGACGACATCGACGGCGACGGCATCAGCAACGCCGACGACGACGATGTCTTGGTCCACACCACGTTCAGCGGCAACGTGGCGACCCGCACCCCCGCCAACAACCCTGTGGATGCCTCCAACAAGTTCGTCATCAACTCCGGCTTCAAGGGCGGCATGGTCAAGGTCACCTGGACGTTCACGTCCACACCCACCGGCGCCCCTCCGGACGAACTCACGGTCTCCATCACCGGTCCAGGGGACATCGTCTGTGACAACAGCGCCAACGGCGAAGCCATCTGCGACCTGGCCCCG
This sequence comes from Thermoplasmatota archaeon, assembly GCA_041566495.1. Classification (GTDB taxonomy): domain Archaea; phylum Thermoplasmatota; class E2; order JACPAO01; family JAHFTW01; genus JBFGSX01. The sequence continues at coordinate 3,234 of JBFGSX010000136.1, read as the reverse complement.
GCCGTCGCTGGCGAGTACACCATCGAAGTGCGCCACTCGAACCTCGCCGCTCAGGCGAAGGGCTTCGAAGGCGAGTACCACCTCCAGTACTAACTGAGCGCGAAGCGCAGCAAGGCGGCGACGCCTGCCAATTGATCCAGCCTAGCGCCAGCTTCGTGCCCACTGGCCACGATGTGGACCTTGCATCGGGTCGCCTCTGCTTGTGCCACGACGCCGTCGAAGCGCGGGTCTCGCAGCGCTTTGTCCGTGATCAGGACCTCTTCGGCGGCGCCGAGGGTGACGGCGCTGAGGACCTCTTCGGGACCATAGGCCACGAGGCCATCTTTGGCGATGGCGGCCATGACGCGCTCCACTTGCTGCATCTCCCACGCCACGCGGTGGTCCCGGCTGACCTTCTGGATCAAGCCTCGTTGGATGGCCTCGTGCACGCCCCGACGCCCTCCCTGGCTGGTGCCATCGGTCAGGAGGCCCTTGGCCAGTTCGGCGTCCTTCTGTGCCACGTGGTCGATGAACTCCTCCCGCCACCAGCCGGGGCCGACGACGATGACGGCCACATCAGGACTGGGGCGGAGGGTGGCGAGGGTCTTGGCGGCCTCGTCATAGAATTGCTTCTTGGCGGCGCTGGCTCCGTCGAAGCGCTTGCCTTGGCCGGTGCAGGCAAGGCTGCCAAGCCATTGGATACCGTAGCCTCGCAGCACGGCGAATTGGGCTTCCGAATCATCAATGGCGAGCAGAACGACCTGGGGGGCCTTGCTCTGGGCTTCGGCCTCCTTGACCTGCTCCATGTGCCATTGCTTGAGGGGCCCCGGCTTCTGGATGTCCACTTGTTCCCGTTCCTCGCGCACGATGTGGGTGTGGTGTCGGGTGTGGTCCTGGGGGCCGGTCTCGATGATGCCGTGGATGCGCAAGTGGTCGTCGAAGTCGTGCCATTCGACCTTCTCGACGCGGACGCCGAGGGTCATGCGTTTCTTCTCCATCTTGCCATCCCGGATGCGGTCCCCGGTGGCTTCCGCAGTCCGGTAGGTGCCCATGGTGACCAGGTCGCCGTTCTCGATGAGGTTGCGTAGCGTCCAGAGGTCGTCCAGGGTCTCGGTCTGGATGCGTAGGAACCCCAGGCCTTCGTCCGCCTTCAGCAGCCTCATGCGATCCTCACCGGGCCCGGTGGCAGGGCCGCTTGGGCTTCTTCGATGTCCACGCCGTAGCGTTCAGCGAGCATCTGGGAGGCATCGGCTGGTTCCATGTCGCCTGGTACGAGGCGCAATGGGTCAGTGGCAAAGGGTTGGATGCATGCGGGGGGTCCGCCGGCGAGTTTGCTGAACGCCCGTTCGTCTTCTTCACCGGCCTTGAGGGGAGTGCCATCGGGCAGGAGGCGGACGGTGCCGACCATCCATTCGACCGCCAAGTCGGTGAGGAAGGTGCGCTTGCCATGGATGATCCAGGCGCCTCGAGGGACGAACTCACCACTACGGGGGGTCTTGTTGACCTGTGCGGGGGTGACCCAGTACGCAGTGGCGGCACCGAACTGGCGCCAGGCGCGACTGCTGCAGACGGCGAATTGGCCAGCGGCACGCATGTCGTCATCGCTGATGTCCCTGGGCGCGCCATCCGCGGGGCGGACGACGACACTGGGCGCGCCGTGGATGTCCGCGTGGACATAGCGATCTCCTTCCCGGAGGTACTTCTTGACGACCATGTCGTTCTGGGCGGCGTTGCGGCCGCCCACGGCGACGAGGCCACTGGGGGTGAGGGTCCAGCGGTAGTTCTCGAACCAGAAATGGCGACTCGTGCGGACGGTTTTCTGGGGTGCTGCGCCGAAGCCATCGAGGCCCTTGTCTTCCACCGCCTTCAAGCGGGCGCGAGCCTCGTCCAGGGCCGTGGTGGCGCCGTCTTGGCGGGATTTGGCCTTCTTGGCGGCAGAGTATTGGTCGTCGGCGTTCATCTGCACCGACTTGTAGAGGTCCACTTCGATGTCACGGGGGGCGCCGTCCATGGTCTCCAAGCGGAGTCGGGCGGTGCCGTTGTGGGGGCGGATCTCTTGGATTGTCTGGGCGTTGGGGTCGCCGCTTTCGCGGGCGGCCCGGATGATGGCCTCCACTTCTTGCCAACTGCGGGTCTCCCGGGCGGCTTTGAGTTGGGCCAAGATAGCGTCCACTTCTTGGAAGCGGGCGTAGAGGGTGTCGCCGTCAAGTCTGCGGGCGTCCTCGTCTTCTTTGAAGCCGCGGATGGATTCCTCCATCATCTGCACTTGCCGCAGCACTTTGCCCCGGGCTTCTTCGAAGCGGGCCTTACGGGGATCGTCGTCTTCGTCTTCGTCACCACCGATGAAGTACGCATCCAGGGCTTCCCGGAAACTTTGGGCTTCCTCGTAAGGGTACTTTTCTCGGGGGAATTTGGCCATCTCGAACGGGATGGCATCCGTGGGAGCGTCACCTTCGAAGACCACGGCGGGGGCCAGGTCGTTGCGGGCGATGTCCCCGCCCAAGGCGTGGATGGCGTCGTGGATGGCCTGCCAATCCGGTTGCGGCATCGCTTGGGGTTTCTGGGTCTTGTCGACGCCAGCGCGCAGACACAGTTCTTCCGCCCACAAGGGGCCAAAGCCCAGGTCGAGCGCCAAGAAACGTACCAGGTCCTTGCGGGCGTGTTCGCCGGCGGCCTGCATCTGGCTCAAGTCCATGCCAAACGGCAAGGAGCCCCCAGGCGGGGGTTGGTACGGTTCGCCCTTGCGAAGACGCCGGGCACCGTAATCGCCGCCCTTCATGGGCAACGTGATGACGTCCTGGTCGTCCAGCAGCAGCATGTTGCCGTCCCCGAACAATTCGAAGACGATGCTGCGCTTGGCATCCCGTTCAAAGTCGAAGCGCAGCAACCGGTCGAAGCCTATCTGGGACACACCCACAAGCCGGGCATTGCCATAGTCCCGGCGCAGGATCTTGGCCACCATGCTGGGCTGGTCGGGGTTCTCCACGGGGCGCTTCGTGACGGTGATGAACCGACCCAATTGGAACAACACATCCATCTTGCCCAAGCCGCGCTGGCGCATGCGCAGCAAGATGCGGTCCTTGGCTGGCTGGTAGGCCTTGTCGATGCGAGCGCCCACGAGGGCCCTCGAGAGCTCGCTGGCGAGCGCCGCCACGTCGACATTGGTCATCCCGTCCTTCACGATGGGTCGGCGACGTCCCTACTCCTTTAAACGCCCCCTGCCTCGCCGCGACGTGGCCAAGCGCGGCAAGGGTG
>JBFGSX010000135.1:0-5564 GCA_041566495.1 Thermoplasmatota archaeon | reverse complement strand
CGTGGCTGGTGGCCTCGCTGAAGTAGGCCGACACCCGCACGGCAAGGACGACCGCCATGGCCAACGTGAACGTCAGTGACAAGGTCTGTTCTTCGCCGCCAAGGAAGATGAGGGAGACGGAGAGCACCAAGAAGAAGCCGAAGCTGAACAATGGGAAGAGGATGAGGTACAGAAAGCCATGCAGGGGCCCCTTGACTCGGGGAGCCCCATCTCCTTTGGCCTCGCCGAACATGACACGTCGGCTGATGATCTGATAAAAGAAATTGACCACGACGGCGTAGAGGAGGATGCCCGTGGCATAGACCGCTAGTGTCTCGATGGCGGCGCCGTTCTGGTCCCAGAATGTCTGGGCTGCAGCGCCGGCTGCCTCGTGGTTCGACACGTTGCTCCGATGGACCACCTTATGGATAAATGCAGGCGCAGGAACCCGAGGTCAAAACAGCCTATTTTGCCCCAGTCCCGCCGTGCGCCATTCGCCGTCGCCGCCCCGTTTCTCGGCGGGGGGCTCCGGCGCCTGCAGACCTAGTTGAACCGCGACGATGCGGTCCAGTTCTGCAAGGAACTCCTCCTCCGCATCCCGGGGGATCGTGGCGCCAGCCGCACCCCGGTGCCCACCCCCTTGACCACCGACGCTGCCCGCCGCATCCCGCATGGCGGTCGCCAGGTCGATCTTGCCTTGGATCTCGTGGGGGGCTCGGCCACTGATCTTGGTGCGACCGTCGTCCGTGTATGCGAACCCTATGAGTGGGCGATCCCGGCGTAACCCTAGGCCGTCCAGCGCCATGCCGCATACGATCCCCACGACGGTGTCCCGGACATGGTCTCGCAAGTGGACCCATTGGGTGGCTGCGAGGTCTTTTACCCCGGCCACTCGGAAGGCGTCCAGGCTCTTGACGAGGTGTTGCCGATGACCTTGCAGGAGGCCCATGGCGTGTTCGAGGGCCTCAGCCCGGTCTCCTTTGGCGACGGCGAGGCCGGTCTCTGGTTCACCGTAGCGGGCGGTGCTGTTGAGGAGGGTGCCATATTCCTGCAGTTCCCGCATGGGGGTGCCCGGTCGTTCGCCTGCGATGCGCACGACGGGACGCCATAGGGCATCCACTCGTTCTGCCAAGCCGCAATCGAGCAGGCGGTTGACGAGGCCGGAGCGCACGAGGCGCCGCTCGGTGCCGTCAAGGTCTCCCCAAGTGCGTTCTCGCCCCTCGGCGGTCGTCGGGATCCCAAGGTCGCCCAGGAAGGTTTCAGCCCCTCGAGGGTCTCCTGTGATTCCAGGAACCGCGGGTTCCTTGGCGTATGCGAAGAACTTGCGCAGGCTCCGTGTCTCTGGCCCGAACCACCCCAGGTCCGTGTCCACATCCAACAATCCTGCGGCGGCGCCGGCTTGCACGAATGTCGCGTTGGCCCCGTCGAAGCCTCCGTGGCGGTCTTGCAGGTCAGCGGAGGCCCCTACCAGTGCCAGAGGCAATAGATCGATGTTCTCGGGGTCGTAGGCGTGGGCGACGAGGAACGCACAGCCAGCCCCACTGATGGCCCCACCATCCAGGTCATCGAGCAATGGATTGACGTGTGCGAAATCCTCCTCGGTCCCGTCCCGGACCAGTTCATGGTGGTCGCAGACCAGCCGTGGCACGTCTGGGAAGTGCATGTAGGCCGTGGAGCCGAAGTCACAGAACCACAACGCGTTGTGGCCGCCGCCTTGGATGCGTGCCACGTGGACGTCATCGAGGCTCTTGGCGGGGACGGCCTTCGCTTGGATGCCCGCTCGTTCCAGGGTGGCCATGGCGATGGCGCCACTGGTGACGCCATCTGCGTCGATGTGATGCACGACCGTCACGGGCTCACTGCTGGCTTGTCTGTCCCGCAGCCATCGCGCTCCGTTCTGAGCGCGCCGCGCTAGGGCGGGTTCCAGGCCAGGCAGGTCCACGAGCAGCGAAGCCGGGCCCTGCAAAAAAGCGCGATAGGGAAGTGAATCTACCCGCCCCAGCCTGCGTCCACGATACGGGCCTGGAAGTGCTCGAAGTGGTCGTCGATCTCGACCCGGGGCTCGGCGTCGATGCCGACGGAGTGCATGCGTTTGGCCAGGGATTCGGCGACGTGGACGATGGCCTCTTCGCGTCCAGGCAATAGCCGAGCGTGGGCGACGCCGTCCCTGAAGATGATCCAAGGCATGGGGGCCAGGCCGAAGAGGCCTGCGATGAAGCGCAGGCCGGGGCTCCGGATGTTGGCCACCGGCACCTCACAGGAGACGGTCCAGGTCTGGGCACCCTCCTCGTAGGCGAGGGTCTCGAAGCGGGAGTAGACCTCAGGCATCTTCGCCTCCATGGTGGCCTTGCTCTCCGGACTGACACCCCGCACGACGTAGTGCAGTTGGTACATGTGCTCCCCGGCATGGACCTCTGGGCGACCCAACAGGTCGACGGTACAACCGGGCTCGCGCATGGTCATCTGGCCGATCAGGGTTTCCTGGGAGGGGACCTCGATGACGACGAACGCGCGAGCCACCTGGTGCGTTGCGGAATCGTGCCTATAGCCGTGTCGGATATGCGCGGGACGTAGCCTAGCCTACGACATCCGCATCTTCTGCTGCGCTCTTCGCGGCGGTCGTCAGGTGAGGAGCGGCAGCGTCAGCTCAAGGTCTTCGATGAGGACCGCGCCAGGGATGCGTTCGGCATTCCCGAAGTATTGCGGCTCCCACATGCTGATATGCAGCTCGATGGGCTGCCCTTGCAGGTCCACCGCGACGCCGGCCAGGTCGAACTCGAACCCTTGTCCGGTCACCGGACCCTTCACCCGGTATGACATCGCTTGGTCATCGACGATCTGCTCCAGGGGGTCGATGCCCCGTTCGGGGAGGCGCAGCGTCAGGTAGACGATGGCGTCGGCGCCGGCCGTGATCTTGCCTTTCAGTGTCGGGATGCCTGCCACGGTGCCGTCCACATCCAGGCTGATGGGGATGGACGCGCCGGCCGGAGCCTGAGGGACGGGGAACGGACCACCTAGATCGAGGACCATCATCTGGGTGCCGTTCAGGGGGAAGGTGTCGCCATACACGACCGTCTCGTCTTCGAATGCCAGGCAGACGTCCGGGCCGGTCCAGGCATCCAAGCCTAGCAGATGGGTCTGGTGCCAGCGGATGCCCAGTTCTGCCACGGTGCCGCACGGCGTTCCCCCTGGAGCGGTCTGCAATCCGAAGGGCACGGGAGACGCTCCGGGAGCGATGGCTTCAGAGTGGACGATGTGGCCGCCCAGGTGGGTGTACAAGGCCGTCGGCGCGCCCGTAGCGAGCACGTGCTCGTAGTTCTCCACGGCGTGGTTGAGGGGGAACAAGGTGTCGGTCATGCCTTGGATGAAGAGCGCCGGGATGTCCAGAGCTCCGGGATAGGAGACGGGGCTGGCCTCTGCGAATTCTGTGATGAGGTCCGGCACCATGGGCGCCTGCCCCGCGGGCAACTCATTGGTGGCGGTGAGCCAAGCAAAACCCGCGTGGAAATCGTCGTTGAACTCTACTGTGCCAAGCACCGTTCCGGATACGTAGAAGAGGTCGATCCAACTGCTCTTCGGGGCGCCGTTGGGGGCCAATGCCTGGGTGATGTCGCTCCAGGTGATCTCTGGGACGATGGCATCGATGCGGTCGTCGAAGATAGCGCCCATGGTCTGGAAGGCGCCACCGTAGGAATGCCCGATGCCTCCGAGGACAGGGTCCTTGGTGGTCTCGTTCTCCATGAGGACCCAGTCCAGTTCCACGATCATGTCCACGACCGCCATCATGTCCAGGACCTCGATGTCCGGCTGCATGAAGCCCACGGGCTCGTCCATGGCGTCGCCATGCCCTCGTTGCGTGAAACTGACGACCGCGAAGCCGGCGGCGATGTACTCGGTGAAGGAATCCGTGCTGACGTGCTGGCCACCAAAGCCGTGGCTGTTGAGGAGGACCGGCACTTGTTGGGTCGCATTGGCGATGGCCGGTTTGTGGATGGTGAGGGGCACGAGGTGCCCGTCGAAGCTTGGGATCGATAGGTGCTCCAGGACCGCTTCGCCATCGTTGGGGTACCACGGAAGGCTCTCCTCGACGACGGTGACGTTCTCCTGCGCGGGTTCCGGTTGGGGTTCCGGCTCCACGACGACGTCTTGTGGTTGTTCTTTTCCTGCACAGCCGGCGACCAACAACAGCAGACACACTGCAAAGGCCCACACCTTGACCATGCCGTGCCCTAAGGGCACGAGCCCTTAGCCCTTGCGGGCCACGGCTTGCCCGACCACCGCCCCCTTATGAACCGGCCAAAGCTCGCCGAAGGCGATATGGCCCTCGACCCCGAGCTCGCCAAGATGTTCGACCTGCAGTTCTTCCACGAGCACGGGTTCTTCCGCAAGCAATGCAACAAGTGCGGCCACGACTACTGGAGCCTCGACCAGGACGCCCCGGACTGTGGGGATTCCACGTGCCGTGAGTACACCTTCCTTGGCAAGCCATTGAGCAGCAAGCCGTTGTCGGTGCCGGAGATGCGTGAGGCGTTCTTGTCGTTCTGGGAGACCAAGGACCACACCCGGGTAGAGCGCAATCCGGTCATCGCCCGCTGGCGGGACGACCTGTACCTCAACATCGCGAGCATCGCGAACTACCAACCCCACGTCACCAGTGGCGACGTGCGACCCCCGGCCAACCCCCTCGTGGTCAGCCAACCCTGCATCCGCCTCAATGACCTGGCCAACATCGGCCGCAGTGGCCGCCACTTCTCCTGCTTCGAGATGATGGGGCACCATGCATTCAACAGTCCCGAATGGGGCGAGCATTACTGGACCGAGGAATGCGTGGCCGGCGGCCACGAGTTCCTGACCAAGATCCTAGGCCTGGATCCCATGGCCCTGACGTACGTCGAGTCCGTGTGGGCCGGGGGCGGCAACGCCGGACCGTGCTTCGAGGTCTTCGCCGGTGGCCTGGAGGTCGCCACGCTGGTCTTCATGTGCCTTGCCGAAGACGAGGAGGGACCCTTCGAGGTCAAGGGCACCCAGTACCGCATGATGGATCTCCGCATCATCGACACTGGCTGGGGCCTCGAGCGCCTGGCATGGGCCAGCCAAGGTAGCCCGTCGGCTTACGAGACGGTGTTCCCAGAGACCCTGGATGACCTGCGTAGCCGGGCGACGACCGCGATCCCCAGCGATGCCCGCGCCCAGAAGATCATCGCCATGCACGCCAAGGTGCAAGGTGTCCTGAACCTGGACGTCGGCATGAAGCTGGACGCGTTGCGACAAGAGGTCGTGGAGCGCCTGGCCGAACACGGCATCGACACGGACATCGACGAACTGGAGAGCACCATGGGCCCCGTCGAGGACCTCTACGCCCTCGCCGATCACTTGCGCTGTCTCAGTTTCATGGTGGGCGACGGATTGGTGCCGGGCAACGTCAAGGCCGGATACCTCATGCGTCTGCTGTTCCGCCGTGCCTTCCGTTTCTCCAACAACCTTGGCATCGCTTCCCCGCTCAGCGAACTCTTGGCAGACAACATGCGCCGCATGGTGCCTGAGTTCCCTGCGTTCAAGGACGCCATCCCTCGCGCCATCGAGAT
>JBFGSX010000134.1:0-5569 GCA_041566495.1 Thermoplasmatota archaeon | reverse complement strand
GGCGTGATCCGCTTCGTGGACGAGCTAGGTGCTCGGATGGTGGTGTTGCATGCTCGCCCCGCCACCCAGACCATGAACCCATACGACGCCCAGGCCGCGTTGAACTTTTACCTCGACCGAGCCCAGAAGGCGGGGGTCCCGGCCCGCGCGGTCAGTGAGATCGGAGACCTACCCGCGGTGTTGCCTCGCATCGTGCGTGAGAGCGGTGCAAAGTTGGTGCTATTCGGCCGCAGCCAGACCCGTTGGAGAGGCCCCGGTTGGGTGCGCTCCGAAGTGGGCGCGGCACAGACCGCCAGTCCGGTGCCCGTCGTCGTGGTCGACACCGACGGAGCCCTCCCGATGGATGCCTTGGAGCGCTGGCGCGAACACCTCTACCCCCCGCGCCCGGCGGACCCTGACGAGGATGCACCCCAGCCCGGCGAAGACTGAGCTCATTGCAGCAAACCGGCCGAAGACGGCAACCTCTTTCTATCGCGTAGGCCACGTGAGGGCATGCGCGTCTGGCCGGTATGGATCCTCCTTGTGGCCACGCTGGGCGGATGCAGCGATGCCGATACGCCCGCCGAGCCCAGCAACGAAGTGGAGCCCCTCGGTATCGGGAATCTACGGGGTCTCGTCGTCGATGATGCCATCGTGCCCATCCAAGGAGCGAAGGTGGTCATCACCAACATCGACCTCGCCACGGTCACCGGAATCGACGGCACATTCGGGGTAGACAACCTCGAAGAAGGCCCCCACCGCCTGCGCATCACCAAACCCGACCACGACCCGGTCGAGATCACCGTCCACGTGGAGGCCGGCGTCACAGACCCCGAGTCCGTCCGGATCCAGATGACCCGCATCCCAGGCACGGTACCTCTGGCGGTTCCGGCCGTGCACGCGGGCTGGATCGGTTGCGAGGCGTTGGTCCTCTACATCCTCCAGAACTGCGACGCCGATACGGGAGCCTTCGGGCCGGCCGACAACCATGTCCTCATGGGTCAGCCCGACCGCACCCCTGACGCGGTCCACGTGGAGATCGCATGGGAAGCGGCCCAGGAGTTCGCCGAGAGCCTGACTCTGACCTATGGCACGTGCTCTGGGACCGATTACTGCGACCCGCAGCCCCCCAGCAAGACGTTCCTGTGCAGCGCATGGGGGGCCAGCCCCCTGTGGTGCCGGGTCAACCAGACCGGCGTGGAACGCAGTGCATCGGGCATGGGCCACCAGAACCTGCGAGACACCGACCATGGCATCAAGCCCATCACGGGCCTCGCCATCCACGTGGGCGCCGATTGCTCCAATTGCCTGATGCCCCCTTACCAGAGCTGGGGCGTGGGCCTCGCGGTGCAACAGGAGATCGAGATCTTCACGTGGTCCTTCTTCAATTTCGAACCCCAAGCAGGCTGGAGCTTCCTCACCGATGGCGAACCTCAGGCTTGATCCGGGGCACAACAACGTTCTTGGCCTTCAACAGCCGGTGTCGGCTTCATGCGCGCACTGCTTCTGACCATGACCCTGGTCGCGGTGACCCTTGCCGGCTGCTCCGATGACGCCCCCCCGGCCACGGTCGTTGACGACCCGTTCACGGACTTTGATGACCCTGCCAGCAGCGGCAAGGGCCTCCTGCGGGGCATCGTCATCGACAACAGCATCACCCCGATCCCTGACGCTCGGGTGGTCATCAAGGGCAGCACGTTGGAGACGATGACCAACGTCAACGGCGCCTTCCAGTTCACCGACCTCGACCCGGGCACATACTTCCTCGAAGTCAGCAAACCCAGTTACACCAAGATCCAGGCGCAAGGCACGGTCGAGGCGGATGTCGCCAAGCCGGAGATCGTGCGGGTGCAATTGGAACTGATTCCTGGCGAACTGCCCGCATTTGTGCCTCTCCAGTACGACCTCTTCATGAGTTGCGGCTTCAAGCTCGCCAACTTCGTCTTCTCCGCGTCCAGCTGTGACCCCACCGGCGCCCTCGGCCTCGCCAGCCAGGACGACAGTATGCATGCGTTCGAGATGGACCGGGAGGATGCTCCCGCCCACTACCAATCCGAGATCATCTGGGAAGCCAACCAGCCTGCATCGTCCGGCCTCGTCACCATCCAATGCAACCGGGACAACACCGGCTGCGGCAGTGGCGTGGGCAGTGACCGCATCTGCAACGTGCGCGGCCCCAGCCCCTTGGTGTGCCGGGTCAACAATGACATGGCCTCCGAGGACGTCCCCGGCGGCGGCAACAACTTCACCACCATCCGTGACGGCGCCGGTTGGAGCCCGCTCTTCGCCGTCGGCCTGTACAGCAACTGCGCCGGGCAATGCGTCATCGGCGCCGTCGGCGTCGGCGCAGCCCTCGACCAAGAAGTCAAGGCATACATCAGCGTCTTCTACAACTTCAAGCCCAGCGAAGACTGGCTGTTCATCGAAGAGGGCGAACACCCCGTCCCGTAGGACCCGATCAACGGCGCCATCTGTAGACGAGCGCACCTAGGACCAGGAACCCTGCTACAATGGGGATGTAGAATCCCGGCAGTCGTCCGTTGTCGAACTCCGCTGGCGGCGCCTCGCCATCGGCAGTCCATAGGATGGTCTCCGGGTAATGCCCTTCCCACGCGAACCAGAACAAGCGGAGGCTCGGCAACTCAGCCAGGGCGTCCCCTGCACTATCCCGGTTCGCCGCAAGGTCCCAGGTGTCGCCCTCCGCATCCACCCAGCCCGCTACGGATTGGGTCAGCCCAATGCCGGTGCCGTTGAGGACCCTGTGGCCCCCGCCTTCGGCTTTGACCGCCACGTACGTCATGCCATCCAACGTCGCCACGACGGGCTCCGTAAGGGTCGAGACTGGGAAGGCGATAGGATATGGTCCTGCGACCCCGATGACCAGTTCCTTGGGGTGCAGGCGCCCATCGGTGCCGGCGCAACTGGACAAGCCGCAGCGATCCCCTGATTCGGCATACGAACCGTACGGGTTGCCGTAGGCGCTGCGCACTTTCTGGAGCATCAGGGACTCGGGATAGGATTCATGCCACTCCGCGGACGTCGCCACCAGGAGCGGGATGGTGTCTAGGCGGGCATCCGTGTGGCTGCGAACGACAGCGTCCCCATCCAGGGACCCGATGGGGGAGCCACTGATCTGGTTCCATAGGGTCTCGGTCTGGGGGTCCCACATCACCAGGTCATCTTGGTAGAGGAAACCGCTGGCGGCGAACGAGAGTGTCGTGGTGGTGCCGTCCACGACGACGTCCCTAAGAAACGCCACACCGCTGCCACAAAGCGGGCAGTACGTCACCGCGATGGCGACGCCCCCCACGTCGATGTTGGCGATCTCGTGGCTGTCGAGCATCGTGACAGGCTCCGCATAACTGGCACCGTTCACGACGAGGCCCAGAATGAGTTCGTCGTCCTTGGTCCAGGCGTCGCCCCACATGACGGGACCATCTTCGCCGACGTCAAAGCCGCCTCCGACGGGATTGATGCCGCACTGGGAGGGGTGCCCCGTTTGGCCAGAGCCACCAAAGCCACACGCCCAGCGGATCTCCGTGGGCGGCACATGGTCGGCATGGACAGGAACCGCCATGGCCCCGACGAGCATCAGCACTGCCGGAAGAGACCATGCAAGGGCAGTGTGGCCCGACGAGCCACGGGATTCCATGGTTGACCATGGACGCCCCGACTTATGGCATCCCCGGCCAACAGTTGAACAACTTGTTCCACCCACGGGGCGGTTTGGGGCCCGAGCACCGAGGGAAACGGTATAGGCCACCTTCGAGGTGGCCCACCAAAGCATGGCGCTGCGCTTCGAGAGCCGGTCCATCCCGCCCCCCGACGTGCCAGCCCTGCTCAAGCAGGCCACGGCCGCGTACATCGGAGATGTGACCATCATCCACGCAGGCGCTGTGGCCGCCATCGAAGCCCCCGCAGGCCAGGTGGCGGAGCTGCGAGAACAAGCCCAAGCAACCACGTGGGACCACGACGGCCCAGGGGGGGTCTACTGGCTTGGCGGCTTGGCGTTCCATCGCGCCGACGAAGGCCCCTGGAGGGGCTTCCCGGCCGCATCCTTCACTCTCCCCAAGCGCCAGTGGGCATGCGTCGATGGCGAGTGGACCGAGACCGTCTGCGAAGCCCCGGCTCTGGCCGAGCCGAACGCCGAACCAGCACCCTGCCTCGCCGCGGACGAAGCCGTGTGGGCCACGATGATGGGCCAAGCCCTCGAAGCCATCGAGCAGGGAGACATCACGAAAGTGGTCTTGGCCCGCTGCGAACGAACGGATCCAGGCGACCCCGCCGTGGCCCTCGCGCAGTTGCTCGAACAAGAACTGGGCACGGGGTTCCTGTTCCGCCACGGCGCCACGTTCTTCGGCTGCACCCCAGAGCGCTTGGTACGCCTGGACGGCACTGCGGTGACCACCCACGCATTGGCCGGCTCCGCCAGGCGCGCCGAAGGAGAGGACGACGCGACACTGGGCAAAGCTTTGCAAGCCAGTGGCAAGGATGTCCTCGAACACGAGCTGGTGGTGGCGTTCCTGCGTGAACGCCTCGTGGAGGCCGGCGTCACCGGCGTCCACCAAGGCTCCCGCCGCTTGCGCCCGTTGCGCCACGTCCAACACTTGGAGACCCCCCTGCAAGGCACCGCCAAAGAAGGCACCCACCTACTCGACCTCGCTGCCTCCCTTCACCCGACCCCTGCCGTCTGTGGCACCCCCCGCCAGAAGAGCCTGGCATGGATCCGCCGATTGGAGACCTTCCCCCGAGGCTGGTACGCCGGCGCCGTGGGCTGGTTCGACGTCCAAGGCAGTGGCGAACTCTCTGTGGCCCTGCGCTGTGCATTGGACACGGGCCACGACCGCTTCTTGTTCGCAGGGGCGGGCATCGTGGCAGGATCCCGTGCCGAGGACGAATGGGCCGAGACGCAGACCAAACTCGCATCCATCCGGGAGGTCTCATGACATACCAGTGGACCATCGCCCTCTTGGACCGCTTGGCCGAGCACGGCATCCGGGAGGCGGTCATCTGTCCAGGCAGCCGCAGCACACCCCTCTCCCTGGCCGCCGAACACCACCCCGACATCCGCACCCATGTGCAGATCGACGAGCGCGGCGCCGCCTACTTCGCGTTGGGTCTTGCCCGTGCCAGCGGCCGCCCGGCCGTGGTCATCACGACGTCCGGGACCGCCGTGGCCAATCTCTTGCCGGCTTGCATCGAGGCACACCAGAGCAACACGCCCCTGCTCTTGTTGACCGCAGACCGCCCATCTGAACTGCGGAACACGGGCGCCAACCAGACCATGCACCAAGTGGGTCTGTTCGAGGCATACACCCGACGCAGCGTGGACGCACCACACCCGGGCGAAGGAGACGTGATTGCCGTGGCAGACGCAGTCGTCGCCGCGATGACGTCCTGGCCCCCTGGCCCGGCCCACCTCAACCAGCCACTAAGGGAACCCTTGGCGCCCGGATCCGAGGATCAAGCAGCATTGGCGACCCTTTCCGCGCAGCGCCCCCGCACTCCGGCACCCCCCCTCCGCGTCGGCCCTAACGGCCCGGTTCCTGCCATCGAGCCCCGTATGCTGGGACCTCGAGGCATGATCGTG
>JBFGSX010000133.1:0-5594 GCA_041566495.1 Thermoplasmatota archaeon | reverse complement strand
TCGCCTCGTCATACACCCCGTGGTGCGAGGAGAAGGAACTGCACTTCAAGATGGTCGCCCCCGACGAACTGCCCATGCACACGGATCGCCGGCGCCTGCACCAGATCGTCTCCAACTACGTCTCCAACGCCATCAAGAACAGTGACCGCGGCGGCAGCGTCACCCTCCTGGCCCGACAAGCCCCCGGCCGGATCCGCATCAGCGTCGAAGACACCGGCCGCGGCTTGACCAAGCCTGAGCGGCAACGATTGTTCCAGCCCTTCAGTCAACTGGATGATACCGCCATGGCGGTGGGCAGCGGCCTTGGCCTCTACATCGCCCGCCAATTGGCCGAGCGCCTTGGGGGCTTTGTGGGCGTGGACAGTCGGGGCCTCGGTGAGGGTTCGACGTTCTACGTGGACCTGCCCCTGAAGGCCCCCATCGATGATCTTCGACCCCTACCAGAAAAAGCCCTGGAACAACCCATGGTCATCCCGGGCGCCAAGGACACCTGAGCCTGCGCTGGTGACGCCCGGTATCGGGCGCACAAAAGGGCGATTCGGCTAGCGCTGGCCCCGCAGCACCGAGGCGTGATGCCCCGGCCCGCGGGCCGTCGCTCAGGCCACGCGCCATGCGTGGGCTGGACGCTGACCAGATGCCGTAGGTTGGCGGTCTAGAGGATCGCCGCAGAGGCGCTGCTCGCGACGACCAGGGCGACCAAGGTGGTCATGACGACAATGACCCGGCGGCGTGCCGTCCCATGATCGTAGTTCCCTCCGCATACGACATCTGGCAATTGAGGTAGTTCTTCCGTCATGCCAGAGTGCATGCACCTTACTGTGCACGCCCCGGTATTTATCCAGCCAGCCGCGAGCCCCAGCGGCCGCTCGCCGGACCGTCCGTGCGGCCCAGCGGCCCCCGGTCCCTTCTTGGGCACCCGCCTTCCCTCCTGATGCTTGAAATAGCATTGGCACGTGAGACGGACCTATGGTCATGGAAGGACTGGGGGACAGCCTCAGGTCTACCCTGAAGAAGATCGCCAACGCCGGCCACATCGACGGCACGCTCGTCAAGGAAGTGAGCCGCGATATCCAGCGCGCGCTCATCCAATCGGACATGAACGTCCGCCAGGTGTTGGAACTCACCAAGACCATCGAGAAGCGCTCCCTTGAAGAGCGCCCGCTGCCCGGAATGAGCAACCGGGAGCACGTCATCCGCATCGTCCACGACGAACTGGTGAAGCTCCTTGGTGAACCCCGCAAGGTCGCCCTGAAGAAACAGGTCATCATGATGGTGGGTCTGTACGGTCAGGGTAAGACCACCACCACCGGCAAGCTGGCCAACCACTTCAAGAAGAAGGGACTGCGCGTCGGTGTCATCGCCGCTGACGTCCACCGACCGGCAGCCCACGACCAACTCAAGACCCTCGCCGACCAAGTCGGGGTCAACTTCTACGGCGAGAAGCCGGAAGGCGGCGAAACCCACGGCAGCGACCGCGCCGTCGGCATCGTCCAGCGCGGCATGGACGTCCTGCGCAAGAAGAACGACGTCATCATCGTCGACACTGCAGGCCGCGACAAACTCGAAGCCGGCCTCGTCAGCGAGATGGAGGCCATCTTCAAAGCCGCCAAGCCCGACGAGAAGTTCCTCGTCATGGATGCCCAAGTGGGTCAGCAGGCCGCCGTGCAGGCGACCGCATTCCACGAAGCCGTCGGCTTGACGGGCACCATCATCACCAAACTCGACGGTACGGCCAAGGGTGGCGGTGCTCTCTCGGCTGTCGCGGCCACGGGCGCCCCGGTCGTCTTCATTGGTACCGGCGAACACGTCGACGAACTGGAGCCCTTGGATCCCAAGCGCTTCATCGGTCGGCTGCTCGGCATGGGTGACCTGGAGGCCCTCCTGGAGAAGGCCCAGGAAGCCACCAGCGGCATGAACGCCGAGAAGATGGCCCGCAAGATGATGACGGGCAAGTTCACCCTCAACGACATGCAGGCCCAGATGGACATGATCGGCAAGATGGGGCCCCTGGGCAAGGTCGCCCAGATGCTGCCCGGGGGCATGGGCGCCCAATTGCAGGGTAAGGACATGTCCGCCACCCAGGACAAGATGTCGGGCTACAAGGTCATCCTCAGCAGCATGACCGATGACGAACGGGAGAACCCCTCCCTCATCAAGAGCAGCCGCATCAAGCGCATCGCCCACGGCTCCGGCCACGACATGAAGGACGTCCGTGAACTGCTCAAGTACTACGACACCACCAAGTCCATGATGAAGGGGCTCGGTGGCAACCGTAAGATGCAGAAGAACCTGATGCGCCAGCTCAAGTTCCAAGGCTAGTCAACGCTATCAATGGTGGAGGCGATTCCCGGGCATGCGATGGCTGCCCGTCTTGGCGCTGCTTCTGGTCGGCTGCCTCGGTAGCTCCGCCGGAGAAGGCATCGAGGGGACCCGAGACGAATGGATGGAGCCTACGGCATCTTTGTGGATCGTCAGTTCCACCGGGTGCGGGTTCTGCATCGGAGACCCAGAGATCGCCGAGTTCGATGGGGTGCTGTACTACCGTGATGGCCGGGTGGCCGCGTTCACCTACGCCCGAGGCACCGGCGATGGCGCCGTGACGGCCACCCCAGAAGCCGCCCCGTGGGTGCCGATGTTCGAGGACCTGGTACGCCAGACGCGATTGTACGGTCAGACCCCCACGTCCGGCATCCGCATCCATTCGGTGACGACGGGAACCTTGAGCGACGAGGCAAAGCTGGAATCGGACAACCTCTTGGATGCATCCTTGTCCGTGGCGAGGACCCCCGAAGACCGCGGCGACAACGAATGCGCGGACTGTGCCCACCGGGTGGTGGAGAGCTTCGGCAAGCCCTTGGCCATGCGAATCGAGGCCCGATCCAACAATGATGTGGGTTACGGCTGGCGCGAGGTCATCACGCACACTTCCGCCATCCAGGATTGGCTGACAGCGTGACGGCCATGTAGTGGGGCCACCTCACCGGCCCCGTGGACCTAGCGACGCTGGTCATCGTCATCATCATCGCCCTGGGCATCTTGGGTGCCTGGCTGCTACCCCTGCGCAAGCGCTGGAACGATGACGGCGCCGACGACGAGGCCCGCGAAGCCCTCGATACGGAGGCAGAATGAGGCACTTCGTGATCGTCAGCCACACCGTCGACCCCAGCGGCGACTGGGGCCTTGACGACCTAGCCGGCTCCGCGGGGCGGGTGGATGTGGTGTGCCGCGCCGTCACCATGGCGTTGTTCACGAGCCACGGCATCAGGCAGGACACCGACGTCACCATCGTCTTCGCCGCCAAGGACCCCGTTGCGGTGCGCATCCGTGGCGCCGAGGTCAACCAACTCAACCCGGATGAACGCAGCACGGCGGCCCGGCTCCGCAACGCCCTGAAGAAGGCCCACCCCGATCCATGGTGGAACCTCGTGGAGGCCGGCATCGAGGTCGCCCCCATGGACCTCTCTGACGTCCTTGATGACATCGGAGCCCCCGTGGTCTGGCTCGATCGTGATGGCGCCGACGTCATGGCAGAACCCTTGCCTGCGGATTGCACCTGGGTGCTCAGCGACCACCAGCCGTTCTCGGAAGCCGAGGCCCAAGCGGTGGCCCGCCATGCCCTCTACACCGTGAGCCTCGGCGGCACCTGGTACCACGGCCACCACGTGATCGGGGTCGTGCAGTTCCTATTGGACCGGCAGGCGCCATGAGCGCCGTCGACGACGAGGGCCGATGCACCCACTGGCATGGCCCTGATGATGTGCTGTGGCTCCGCCTGGCATGTTGTTCCTCTTTCTGGCCCTGCCGTGCCTGCCATGACGAAGCCACCAGCCATGGACCTCGCACATGGCCCCCCGGGGCCAATGCCAAGGCGTTGCGCTGCGGACGCTGCAGGCACGCATTCCACATCCAGGGTTACTTGGCGAATCCCGACGCCTGCCCAGCTTGCGGGGGCGCCTTCAATCCGGCGTGCTGGACCCACCACGACCAGTACTTTGACGCCGTCATTCGATGACCGCGACACGACCATCCCAGCCTCGCCCTTGACTGGGGACGTGGAAGAACGACACCGAATAGCCCGCGGCCTTGGCTGCCTCGACCACCGCATCCCGGCCAGCATCCAGACTTGTGACGTGGTGGCGGCGCGGGAGTGTGCCCTGCCAGATCTCATCGTGGGCTTGGCCTACGGCGTGGCCATCGCGGTGCCAGATGCGGATGTGTTGGCGACGACCCCACCAGCGGCGCTGGCCGCGCAGCATCATGCCCGCATCATTGCGGACCCATCCGTCGAACCAAGTCCATCTGGGCCGGCCGCCGACGAGGCGCCACCCTGGCAACGCCTGGCGTGGTTCGACGAGCCAGAGGATGTTGTTGGCGGCCCGCTGCTGCATGGGCTTGCCACGCCATGTCGCCAAAGAGGCATCCTCGTCACCAGGCCTAGCCGTGTACAAGGGGAAGCGGTGTCCCTTGATGTCCACCGTCTCCATGCACCGCCATCCGGTCGACCGTTTGTAAGCCCGTCTGGCAGGGGCAAGCTTTCAAGGCGCCGGCCTGAACCTCGCCTGTGCGCCGTGCATTGTTGCTGATCCTACTCGCAGGTTGTCTGGACGTCACCGAACCCATCGAGATCCCCGACCGACCTGAGCAAGCGGAGCCCCGGTGGATGACCTTGTACCTTCACCCGGATGGAACGCTGAGCGAAGTGGTGCCCGACGCCGCCTCCATGACCCTGGATTGGGGTTACCAGCAATGGCTGGACGGGACCCCACCCCCCGCATGGCGAGGCGGCGCCGGCACCGCACTCCGCATCGTCGAAGCCAACATCACGCTGTTCTACGAAGCCCAACAGGCCACCCTTGGCGGCCCAGTGCGGCCCGAATTGACCGCTTGGTGGGGCACCGATGCCAGCATCCCCCATCATGTCTTCATGGACGGCCCCGACGCCGTCACGGCGGGCCAGATCATCGAGGTAAATTCCGCGCTTCGCCTCCCCGCAGGGGGCCTCGTCATGAGCCCCACCACATCCCCCTTGGTGCGCGTCGGCAGCTACTACGCCGACGGACCCGTGACGGGCAACATCGACGTCCTGATGGGCGACGACACCCCCAGCCGCATCGACATGCTCGTCGAAGACGTCGCCTGGCCTGATCTGGAGGCTGAAACGATGTTGGATACCTCGGGCATGGTCCGCGGAGGTCGCTGCGCTGCCACCATCAACCCCACAGAGGAAGCCGACAGCTACCACGACCTCGTCGTGGACGAGGACCTCGCCGGATTCACCGTCCGCGTCGTCGGCCGTGACGCCATCCCCACCCCGGACATCGACCTGGTCGTCTACAGCCCCAACGGCACGGATGTCGGTGGTGGCCACAGCAGCTTCGAAGTGGAAGGCGCCGACGTCTGGTGGCACAACATCGCCGTCGATGGAGCCGGCACCTACCGCATCCGCGTGGTCGCATGCACGCCCCAAGAAGGCGCCTACGACCTTCTGGTGACCGGATACCGCTTCGCCGCCTGAGCGAGTCAGCGCATGCGACCAGTGCGACTCTTGAGCAAACCCGGCCTGGAGGCCCCGTGACCGACCGGCCCGTGATGCC
>JBFGSX010000132.1:0-5661 GCA_041566495.1 Thermoplasmatota archaeon | reverse complement strand
GTGTCGCCCCGCACGAAGGCACTGAAGATGTCCCCTTGTTGATCGGCGGGGATGCCCATGCCTTCGTCGGCCACCTCCAGCGTCCATTGCTGGCCTTCGTCACGGATCGTCACATCGACGCGGCTGCCGCTGGGAGTGAATCGGATGGCGTTGACCACGAGATTGTCCACCACTTGCACGATGCGGCTGGCATCCGCCTTGGCTTGTACGTGATCCGGGCCGTGGCTGACCAAGACCACGCCGAAGGACTCGGCGGTCGCTTGGTGGGTATCTGTGGCGGTCTTCACCAGTTGCGCCACGTCCACGTCCGTGGTCTCCATCTGCATCACGCCCGCCTCCGCCTTCGAGGTGTCCAACAAGTCCTGCAGCAAGACCTGGATGCGTTCCGTCTGGGTGTGGATCTTGGCCAGGGCCGCATGCTGGACGTCGTCCAACGGCCCGAGTCGTCCGCGCTCCAGGAGGGTGAGCTGCATAAGGATGGGTGTGAGGGGGTTCTTGAGTTCGTGGCCCGCCATGCCCACGACGCGGGCTTGGCTTGCTTGCCTGGCTTCCAGGTCCCGGATCTTGGCATCCGCTTCGAGCGCCAAGACCTCAGCGGTCACGTCTTGCGCCACGGCGACCAAGAACGGCTTCTCTCCTTCATCCACCCGGGTCAGCAACAATCGCACGTGATGGCCTGGCACGCCCGTGGGAGTGGCGTTGAGGGTGCGGGTCCGTGCCTTGTGGGCATTCAGGTCCTCGATGGCGGCATCGATCTCGGCGCCGTTCTCGAAGCGACTGGACAGGTTCTGGCCCAGCCCGGTGAGTTTGTCGAACGTCGTGTTGGCTTGTTCCACGGCCCCGTCGGGGCGCACGGAGGAGATGCCCAAGCCCGCGTAATCCAGGATCAAGCGTTGGCGGGACTCTGCGGCGGCCAACGCCAATTCGGATTCCTTGCGCTGGGTGATGTCCAAGCAGACCCCTTGCAATGCCTTCAGGCTGCCATCGCTCTTGAGGACCGGCCGGGCCCAGGTGTGGAGGTGGCGCCACGTGCCGTCGGCGTGACGGATGCGTTCGTCGTGGCTGTAGGATTCAAAGTCTTGGAACACGCGCTCGGTGGCGTACTTGACGCGCTCCACGTCGTCTTCGTGGATACGGGTCAGGTAGTCCTCGTACGTCGGGATATGGGTCTCCGGGTCCAGTCCGTAGATCTGGTACAATCCATCGGACCACTCGGCGTGGGGCTCGGTGATGTCCCAGTACCAAGTACCGAGATGGGCCATGCCTTCGCCGTCCCGCATGAGGCGTTCGCTATCATGCAGTCGCTCGAGTTCCTTCTCCTGCTGGCTCACGTCGATGCAGTGCAGGATGGTCGCCGGCTCCACGGCATCTCCGGCCGGAATACCTTGGATGCGGTACCATTTGCGGCCCGCAGGGCCGGGGAATTCAACGGTGATGGCCTGGGCGATGCCCGGGTGGAAGGTGTGCTGGATGGCGGCTTTCAACTTGGGTCGTGCCTCTTCGGAGGCCAGGTCCCAGAGGGGCTGGGCCGCCATGGCGCTCACGGAGACATGGCCTAGAGCCCGGTTGCTTGCCAAGGCGTGCCCCGTAGGTCCGATCACCAATACGGTGTCGATGCTGCCTTTCCAAGCATCGTAGGCGATCTGCCACGCGGGGCGTTGGGATGAGTGCAGTTCTTGCCCACTTGGGCCTGGAGCCGTCACATTTGTCCTTCGACCCGCGGTGGGTATGAATGCGACGGTCACGCCGTTTTTGGCCCGGGGGCACAAGGGCCTACGCTCAGCGGGCGCCTGGGAGGGTGTTTCCTACCTGTTTGTCCGGGTAACCTGAGGGGACCGCTTGGGTCCAGACCCGGGCATCCCGGTGCTTTCCGGAGACGGTCTCCCCATCTCCGATGACGCAACCAGCGAGCTGGGCTCCAGGGGAGACAGTGACCCCATCCCCAAGGATGCAGTCCTGCATGACGGCATCTGGGGCGATGGTGCAGTCCTGGCCGATGATGTTCTGGCCGCCGCCCAGTGCACGGTGGGCCTGCAAGAGGCGGGCGGGGTCACCCACGTCGATCCATTGCCCCGTGAAAGAGGAACCGTAGAACCCGGTATCCAAGAGCTGAGGGAAGATCTCCTTCTCCATCGAGACGAGGCGGCCCGGTTGGATGAGGTCCATGACGCTGCGATCCAAGAGGTACGCACCGGCATTGATGAGGCGACTGGGCGCCAGGTCCGGGGTCGCGGGTTTCTCCACGAAGCCACGGATGCGCCGAGGGTCCTCATCGTCTTGTTGGACGACCCCGTAATGGACCACTTCAGCGGGCTCCACTTCCTTCAACGAGATGGTGCCCACAGCGCCGGTCTCCTTGTGCTGTTGCACCATCGCGACCAAGTCCATGTCCGACACGATGTCGCCGTTCAGGACGAAGAACGCATCACTGGTGAGGTGCTCTTGGCAATTCTTGACTGCGCCCGCAGTCCCTAGGGGTTCGGATTCCCGCACGACGCTGAAGCGGAGGTCCCGCTCGCTCTGGGCAAAGTACTCCTCCAAGGTCTCAGCCAGCCAATTGACCGCCACGACCACGTGGTCCACTTCGGGGGGCAAGCGATCGAGGGCCCATTCCAGCATCGGTCGGCCAGCCACCGGAATCAACGGTTTGGGTCGGGTGTAGGTCAACGGGCGCAGACGCGTGCCGAAACCGCCTGCCAAGAGCAAGGCATCCATGACGAGGCCAACCAGCCGCCACACTTGGCCCTTGTCAAGGGTTCTCGAAGAACGCCGCCACCAACGGCTCCCCCGCAGGCCCCTCGCCCCCGGCGGTGAGATGCATGACGACCCACGCAGGGCCTGAGGGGCGTTCGATGACGATCTGGAACGTCTCACTGCGTTGCCCTGCCGCCGATAGGGCCACCAGGGGCGCCACTTGGGCTGCGGCGCCTGGGTCCATGCAGGAGAACAAGGTACGGCCACGCAGGGTGCGGCCATCCGTGTCCAGGAATGCGGCCAGGGATGGACTGACGTTCAGGAAATGCCCTTCGGCATCCATGATACAGGACGCTTGTCCACGGAACAAGCCCTTGCGTCTGCCCCTGGCTCGAGAGTGCCGCATACGAGGACAATCTTGTGCACTCCGTGGGTATAAGCCACAAGCGACGACCCCGCCAGGGTGCTTTGGCTGCCTGGGGATGAGGGCCTGGGGAGCATCGGGCCGCCTGACCCGTCGAGCGCAGCACCCAAATGGCGGATGGGGGTCGCGGCGACGTGGCTGACCTCGCTGCCGTCGCGCGCCGCTTCTGTCTGCAGAACGCTATCCAGCACGAAGGGACGTGCCAGGCCAAGGCCCTCATGGGTCGGGTCATGGGCGCGCACCCTGAATTCCGGGCGCAAGCCAAGGACGTCATGGCGGCGCTGATCGCCGCTGGCGACGAGGTCAATGCCATGAGCCTCGATGAGCAGAAGGCCGCCTTGGCCGCTGACGCTCCCGAGCTTCTAGAGACCAAGAAGAAGGAACGCCGCACCGGCCTCAAGCCCCTTCCAGGCGCCGATGACGTCGACAAAGTGGTGTTGCGCTTCGCCCCCAACCCCAACGGACCTCTGAGCCTCGGGCACGGTCGTGGCGTCGCCATCATGGCCCAGTACGCCAAGGACTACGATGCAGACATCATCCTGCGCTACGACGACACCGACCCCCAAGTCAAGCCCCCGTTGTACAACGACGAGATCGACGGCTACGCGTGGATCCTCGAAGACTTCACTTGGCTCGCCGGGCAAGCTCCGGCGCGCACCGTCAAGGCCAGTGACCGCATCGAGGTCTACCACGACCACGCCATGCAACTCATCGACAAGGGCGGCGCCTATGTCTGCGATTGCGAACCCGAAGAATGGCGGGAGAACAAGAACCAAGGCATCTCCTGCCCCCACCGGGACGACCCCGCGGAGGCCCACAAGGCCGCGTTCCAAGCCATGATCGATGGCGAACGAGACCCAGGCACCGTGGTGCTCCGGGTCAAGACCGACATCCAACACAAGGACCCCGCCTTGCGGGACTGGACCGCGTTCCGGGTCGTCGCCAAGACCGCCATCCACCCCCGCGCCAAGCGGGGCGAGATCCCCGACCACCGCTGCTGGCCCCTCTTGGACTTCGAATCCGCCGTCGAAGACCACTTGCAGGGCGTCACCCACATCATCCGTGGCAAGGACCTGATGGACTCCACTCGCAAGCAACAATTCCTGTACAAACACATGGGCTGGGACTACCCCCAGACCCTCTACTGGGGCCGCGTCAGTGTCCACGAGTTCGGCAAGTTCAGCACCAGTTGGATGCGCAAACACATCGACGCTGGGGACTTCAACGGCTGGGACGACATCCGCCTCCCCACCCTGCGGGCCCTGCGCCGTCGTGGCTACAGTGCCGATGCGGTGCGCCAGTTCTGGGTCGCCCTGGGCGTCACGGAGAAGGACATCGCCATCAGCATGCAGAACATCGAAGCCGAAGACGGCAAGGCCATCGATGACGTCACCCCTCGCTACTTCTTCGTCCCCAACCCCCGCGCCATCAGTGTCAGTGGCATGGAAGGCCGCACCGCCACGCCGTTGCTGCACCCGCCCCACGAAGACAAGGGTCGCCGCAGCCTCCCCGCCGCCGGCACCGTGTACGTGCCAGGCGATGAGGACTCCAAGCAACTGCGCTTGAAGGACCTCGGCAACATCCTGCTAGCCGGCGGCACGGCGTTCTTCACTGGCGAAGAGATCGATCGGGGCATGCCCATCGTGCAATGGCTCCCCCACGGACAAGCCGAACCGTTAACGGTCCTCAAACCCGGCATCCTCGCCGACGACGCCCCCGAGGGCGCATTCCCCGGCATCGAACTCATCGAAGGTCGCGTGGAACCCGCCGCGTTGGAACGCATCGGTGGGGTCGTACAATTCGAGCGCTTCGGGTTCGTCCGCATCGAGAGCAAACAACAAGGCGTCTGGCTGCACAGCTGAGACGCCGCGTCCTCGCGGGCCCCTTTTATGCCCCGCAAGGAGATGCCCCCGCATGCGATGGACCCTCCTCGTCGTCCTGCTCGTCCTGACCAGCGGCTGCTTCGGTAGCGACCCGAAGGCCCTCAGTCAAGAGGAAGCGGAAACCGTGGCCGAGGAGGCCTTGCAGGATTTCGCCAAGAACTTCGCCAGTGCCACCGGCGGCGACCTGACCAAGGTCGAAGGAGAGTTCTCGGTCTCCCAAGGCAGCGCGGAGAAAGCCGAATTCACCATGGAATGGGGTCGCAACGGCGCCGCCCGAGTCGCCTTGACAGGCTCCGGCATCGAGATCCTCTTGGTCTGCGACGCTGACAGCACTGTGTTGGTCTTCGGTGGCCAAGCCATCGAATCCCGTCCCCGCCCCGGCGCTGCTTGCCTCGATAGCATCCAAGATTCCGGTGACCCATTGGACGTGGGCGAATTCGAGAACCTCGACGCCCTCAACGTCACCCCCCACCCCGACGGCACCGTCACCGCCGTCTTCCAAGACGACGAAGGCACCATCATTGTCAAGATCGACGCCAAAGGCCGCATCAGTCGCATGGACATCGACAGTGACAGTGGCGACGGCTTCCTGGTCATGAGTTACGGGGAGCGCCGTACCATCACGGTCCCGGACGCAGACGAACGGATGCCCGCCAGCAT
>JBFGSX010000131.1:0-5676 GCA_041566495.1 Thermoplasmatota archaeon | reverse complement strand
CTCGGGCACAGACCAGGTCGGTGCCGTCCCACGTCCAGGTGCCATTGTCAAGGCGGCCCGGGTGCAGGTCCAGGATGCCACCCAAGGAGTGTCGAGGGGTCGCGTTGTAGCGCAGCAGCGTCCCGTCGTGGTCCTCCGTTCCGGGCGCGGGGATCAGGACGTAGGGGGTGTCGATATGGACTTGGGCATCCCCGCTGCGGTCAAGGTCCGGGGGTGGCGGGTCCCAGACGACGAACGCCGTGGCGGCGATCAGGCCCAGGATGACCGGGACGGCGAATTCACGGACGGTCATCGCTGGGGGTGCCCGTCGTGGCGCTGACGTCATCCGAGGTGACCTTCTGGCCCGGCGTCAGGTCGCGGATCTTGCGCACCGGGACGCCGCCGTAGATGGCATTGCTGTCCAGGGTCATGCCCTTGGGGACAAGGCTCATGGCGCCCACGTGGCAGTTGTCCCCCATGGTGACGCCCGGGAAGATGTTGGTGTATTGGCCGATGGTGCAGCCCTTGCCGATGGTGATCGGGGCGCGCACCAGGCACTTCTTTTCCCCGACGTGGCCCAGGATGCTCGCATTGGCGCCGATGACCGTTTTCTCACCGACCGTGATCAAGTCCAGGTCGTAGACGTGTTGGGTGTTGAACACCACTTCCTTGCCGATCTTGGCGCCCATGGCGCGCAGGAACCAGGGGTAGAGGGTGGTACTGCGAGCGTAGCGGCCGAAGACCGTGTTGAACACGAACATCAGGCCATTGTGGTTGTACCAGAACCAGATGCGGAAACTGTAGATCGGGATGGACCCCGTGTGGGGCTTCCAGCCGAGGGCCAGGAAGATGAGGCGCACAAGGGGCAGCACGACCATCAGGGAGATCCCGAAGACGAAGAAGCCGATGATGGACCAGTACAGGCCGACGAACATGTCGCCGAGGGCGTAGCCTCCGATGTCGAGCCACTGGATGTCCTGGTTCCAGCCCCAACGGGCCAAGAGCAGCCCCGGCACCGCGGCGATGGCCATGAAGGCACCAAGGCTGAGGTACGAGTAAATCCAGATCAAGCTGGAGACGATCTTCAGTAGCGTCCGGAGGATGCCCACGATGCTTGGACGCCGAGGTCGGCTAAAAGTCGGGTCGGTCCGCCGCCCAGCTGCGACAACCTTCAAACGCAGGCTCTCAAGTGGGCGCCCGTGCGCGTCGTCGCTTTCCTGTTCCTGACCCTGGCTTTCGCCGGGTGCCTCAATGCCGAGCCCGCCCCCGACACCGATGTCGGGTCGGAGCCGGACGCCACGCGGACCTTCGAATCCATCGCCGAGGCCTTGCCCAATATCACAGCGATGTGGGACGTCGCCGAGGACGTCGACTGGTGGGAGGCCTTCGTGGACCAGAACAAGCGCGACGCATACGTCCCCGATACCCCCGTCACCCACAGTGGTGCCAGTCGCCAAGCCATCGAGGACCGCCTCACAGGTATGGGCCTCGAGGTCACCACCCACATGTACCCCGCCGGAGCCTTCGGCGTGACCGCGCCCGGCGGTCCGGCCCAAGCCGCTGCCGTCGTGGCCCACATCCCGGGCACCTCCGACCGCACGATCGCGTTCATCGCCCACTACGACACCCAAGCCGGGACCATCGAGGGCGCCTACGACAACGGCAGCGGCACCGCCGCCGTCATCAGCATCTGTGGCATCCTGAGCCAATTGAACCTCACCCACAGCATCGACTGCATCCTGTTCGATGCAGAAGAGGTCGGTGCGGTGGCCTCCGGCGCCTACGTCAACGCGAACCCGGACCTCCCGTACGACCTCGTCATGGGCTTCGACATGATCGGCCTCAACTGCCCCGGGTACGAATGGAAGATGTACCAATGGGTCGGCGCCAACGTCGCTGAGTGGCTGTTCCCCATCGTGGAACGGGTCACCCATAACGTCACGGGCCTAGACCATGACTGTGCCGAGGTCTTCGACTTCAACGACCGCAACAGCGACGAATCCCGCTTCGCCAGCGCAGGCTACCCCACCGTCCGCTTCGCCGGCGGACGCACCGCTGGGGCCTACGATCAATACCACATGCCGGACGACACCCCTGAGCACATCTACGAACTCACTGGCGGCCGAGCCAACTGGGAACTGGGCTATGCGCGGGTCGTCGAATCGGCGGCCATCCTGGCCTTGATGGTGGACCCGTTCACCCTCGAAGAGATGCAAGCCGGCATCTGAGCAAGGTTCAAGCCCGGCGCTTGGCCTGCGTGCAGTATGCGTGTGTGGGCATTCCTCTTGCTGTGCAGCGTCGCGTTCGCGGGCTGCGCCAACCAAACTACCCCCGAACCGGTCATCGCCGAAGCCTCCGGAATCGCTGACCTGCCAGCCCTGCTCAATTCCACGCCCCCCATGGCGTTCGACGTCAAGGAAGCGGTCGACTGGTGGGAGACCATCTCCACCGAGTTCCCCAAGCACGACTCCTACACGCCCCAGAACGACGCCATCCGCGACCACTTGGTCGGGGAACTGGAAGCCATCGGGATGGATGTGGAGGTCCGCACGTACCAAGCACTGCCCCGGGACCCTGCTGACCCGCCCCTTGCCACACCGATCACGGAGGTCGATGCCATCATCGCCACCAAACCCGGCACCGGCACGGGAGCCGTCGAACACCGCATCGGACTGGTCAGCCACTACGACACCCAGACCGCCACCATCCACGGCGCCTACGATGACAAATCCGGGGTCGCCACCAGTTTCCATATCTGCAAGGCCTTGGCCGCTGTCCCCATGAACAAGACCCTGGCCTGTATCTTCTTCGATGCCGAAGAGCAAGGGCTCATCGCCAGCGCCCGCTACGTGGAAGACATCGCTGACGAAGCCGACCAGTACGTGTACGACTTCGTCATCGGCTACGACATGACGGGCATCAATTGGCCCGGCCACCACTGGAAGATGTACGTCATGACCGGTCCCGCCGATGACGTGCCCGTCCTGCAGCCCTTTGCCCAAGAAGTCATGCACGGCTACCTCGGATACCCGACAGACGGCGTCGAGGTCCTCGACCGGCACGACCGCAACAGTGACGAGCGCCGCTTCAAGGAGGCAGGCATCCCCATCTACCGCTTCGCCGGTGGCCGTCACGCCGCAGACTACGATCAATACCACGGTCCCGACGACACGGTCGAACACGTCTACGAGGTCGTTGGGGGCCGGGCCAATTGGGAAGCCGGCTTCAACACCATCGTCGAAGGCAGCTACCACCTCATCTGGGCCCTGGACAAGACCGACCGCGCCGGACTCATCGCCCACTACACGTAGCCCGTTTTGTCACCGCGCCCAGGTCCCCCTGGCGACAACCTCAACCGGCCAGTCACCGCATCAAACGTGTGCACCGAGGCGTAGCGCTGACCCTATCCATCGGCGCCGCGGCACTGGCCGTGGTGGTGGTCGCGGTAGACCTACAGTTCAACGTCGAGGTCTCCTTCGAGACCAAGCAGGACGGGGAATGGCGGGTCATCGCCACCACAGTCGGAGACGTCTACGCCAGCCCCCGCTTCGAGGGCTACTTCGGTTGTGCCGCACCCGAGATGCGGATCGTCATCGCTAATGGCCTACCTTGGGCAACCAGCCAAGAGGTGGTCGTGAGGGTCATCGACCACAGCAGCGGCCGCGATGAGGTCCTGGTCCAACGAACGGTCGAAGTGGCTCCTAGCGCCACAGAGATCATCCCGTTCACTGCCCCCGCCTGGGCCACTGAGCCGTCCGGTGACGGCAAGGACCTGGGCTCGGCCAGCGTCGATGTGCGCGTGGGCGACAGCTACTTCGGCACATGCTTGGAGGCCCCATGAAAGAACAGACAATGCAAGGCGCCCTGACATTCCTTGGCTTCGCCATCAGTGTCATCGCGGTGTTCTACTTCGCCATCGTCTACATCCCCAAGGTCTCCGAGTGGACCCAATTGGCTGCGCTCGTCCTCCTGGCGATCTCGTTCGCGTTCCTAGGCGTCTTCCTGCGGGACACCGTGGTGGGACGCCCGTTCTTCGGGGAACGCCTGCCGTGGCTTGCGCCGCCTTACGTCATGTATCTGCTGGCGATCTTTGCTGGTATCGTCGCGGAGATCCGCTTCCTGAACATCGACATGGTCCCTAAGCCCATCAAGATCCTGGCAAGCCTGCTGATCGGCGTCGGCCTGATCATTGTGGTGGCCATTCGTCAAGGCCTCCAGCAACGCTCTAGCCGTTGAGGCGGCCCCGACTGCTGATGGTCACCAACAGTTTCCGCTCGAACATCTCCACACTGCGGATACCTGCAGCCAAGCTCACGGCCCCGGCGCAGATGAAGACCAGCGCTAGGGCCAGGAGTGCCTGCACTGTCGGATAGGCGCCGAAGTCGAGGTACAGCAACAGACCCCGTTGGAGGAAGAACACGCCCATCCCCATGGCGAACAATCCCGCAAGGATACGGAACGTGGCGGCGGACAGACTGGCGCTGGCGCGGAACATGACCCGTCATGCCCCCGGTCGGGGAATGAGGGTTTCCATCAGGATCAGAAGCGCGCCGCGACACCCAAATGGTCGCTCACTTCGGGTCCCCCGAAGGTCCACATCTGGCTCGGCGCGATGCCCCGGGTCATGATGTGGTCGATGCGACGGGCGGGGCTCCCGGCTTCGCTGGTGTAGCCCGGGCCATCGGTCCAGTGATCTTCGAAGGTCTGGTTGAGGAGGATCCATGCAGGGTCGTCGGCGGGTTCCGTGTTCAGGTCCCCCGCCAGGATCACCGGATGTTCCGTCTGCGAGGCGAGGTCCCTCACGGCCGCGGCTTGGCGGGTCCGGTCGTCTGGAAACACATCCGTCTGGAAGTGGGTGGCGATGAGGAAGACCGGTCCCCGGATCGTGTCGACGGTGGCGGTGACGGCCAATCGCTCGATGCTGTCGAGGGCAGGCAGCCAGACGACCTGTGCATCGATCAGGGGGTTCTTGGACAAGATCGCGACGTTGTAGGATTGCTCGGACATGGGTGCGCCGGCGTGGTGGTGCATGTGCAACGACCACGCCAGCCAACGCACCGGGTCGGCCACTTGGCTGGTGATGCGGGCCCCTTCCGTCTCTTGCAATACGATGATGTCTGCGTCGATGGCGGCCAGGGCGTCCCGTACGGCCAAGACGTTGGCGGCGCCATCGTCCTCGGCATACCATTGGTGGACATTGAACGTCACGACCACCAAGTCGTCAGCAGGCACAGGGTCGGGCTCGTAGGCGAGGGTCGCGGCTACGCATAGGATGGCCAACAGAGTCGCGGCGCCCTTCATGCACGCCTCCACGATGCCAGCGGAAGCAAGGTCAGCAGAAGGAACATGTAGAGGCCGGCAAGGCCCCGGCTGAGGGCTTCCGGGACGAAGCCGACGAAGGCCCAGTTGCCCGCGACCACGTGCATGAAGAGGAACACCACCGCGAGGCCTTGCACCATGGCCAAGCGACCCAGTCCACCTCCCTCCCCCAGCATGCGGACGGCGGCGACCTGGGCCACGAACACTCCAAGCGCCGGTGTCAATGCACCGAGGGACACGGCTGCCGCGAGCACGAACAAGCCCTCCGGCCAGCCTCGACCCCAGCTCAGGTGGCGGGCGAACAAGCCGACGGCCAAGCCTCCAGCAGACGCGGCGGCCATGATGGAAGGACTGGAGTCGGCCCAGCGCCATAGGCTT
>JBFGSX010000130.1:0-5687 GCA_041566495.1 Thermoplasmatota archaeon | reverse complement strand
GTATTCCTTGAGGATGTCGTTCTGGATGGTCCCCGAGACCTTGCTCAGGTCCGCGCCTTGCTTCTCCGCGACAGCGAGGTACATGCAGAGCAACACGCCTGCAGGGGCGTTGATGGTCATGCTGGTGGTGACCTGGTCCAAGGGGATGCCGTCGAAGAGGATCTCCATGTCCTTCAGGCTGTCAATGGCGACGCCGACCTTGCCGACTTCGCCCGCGGCCATGTCGTCATCGGAGTCCATGCCGATCTGAGTGGGCAGGTCGAAGGCGACGGAGAGGCCCGTGCTGCCCGATTCGAGCAGCATCTTGTAGCGCAGGTTGGATTCCTCTGGGGTCGAGAAACCGGCGTACTGGCGCATGGTCCAGAAGCGGCCACGGTACATGGTGGGCTGGACGCCCCGCGTGAAGGGCGCTTGCCCGGGGTAGCCGATGCGGTCGCTGGGACCGACGTCATCGTGGTCGTAGACCGGGTCCATGACGCGGCCGCTGAACGCAGAGAACTCCTCTTGGCGTTCGGGGATACGCGCCTTGAACGGCTCGTAGGTCTCCTTCTCCCAGTCCGCTTTGCTGCGGGGCATCAAGGCTGGGACCACGCAGCCCCTCTTAGCCATGGCCGAAGCGTGGCGTTCAGGCGCGGCGGCGTAGGACGACCGCTGCGAGGAGGCCCACAAGGGGCAGGAAGCCCAGGGGGCTGTCTTCGCCAGGGGCGTCGGGGCTCACGGTCTCGGTGGAGGTGACCGTGTGCAGACCGTCTCCGACGACGGTCCAAGTGACGGTGCCGCCAGGGCCGATCTCGACGACGGGGGGCGAGAAGCTCGAGGTGTGGATGGAGACCTCGGCGGCCATGGGGCCGCCTGCGACGACGCTGACGGTGCCGGCCACTTGGGTGTAGGAATCGATGTAGCCGTGGTCGCGAGCCTCATGGAAGGCGTGGCTGAAGGTGTCGTCCGCCTCCAACGTCGCACTTCCCCAGGCAGGGACGTCATGGGCCTCGTCGCCGTGGGCGACGGCAAAGGGAACGAGCAGGAGTACGCAGAGGATGCGCCACATGGGCCGTCGCACTGAGACCCTCCATTTTGCGGTTCCTGTCCGCACCCCGTTGCGACGCCCGATCGAGCCCGTTTTCAGGCTTAGCGATGGAGCCACCGCTCGCGGGCGATGGAGGCAGACACGGTCTGCATTTGCCTGACGAATCAGGCCCAAGTGGGGTCGGCCGGGCTCGAACCAGCGACATCCGCATCTTCAGTGCGGCACTCTCCCAGCTGAGTTACGACCCCTTGGGGAAGCCGCCGACGCGGGAGTGGTATATGAACACCACCGGCTCGACCCGACGGTGGGCAATGGTTCAAGCCCTGGACATCGGTCCCCGCCATGTGGCCGATGGTCCCACCCCTTTGCGCGACTACTATCGCGACGACGGCGTGCATGTGCCCGTCGTCTTGGCAGACTACGTAGGTAGCGCGCGCCATGGACCGGTCCGCCGCACAGCCGAAGCACTGGTACGGGCCAACAATCGGGTCAGTGCATCCATCGGCGACGTACCCAGGCAATGGGAGCGGGACGTGGACAAGCTCCGCGACCCCCTTGAACGACGCTTGTTGTTCAGGGCGTTCATCGATGACACGCTGCTCACGGAAGATCGACGCAAGAGCATGGTCAGCCTGCTCATCTGGTCCTTCATTCTTCTCTGGGCCCTAGCAGGCATCTTCGTGGCCATCGCCGCGAGGCCTGCTCTACCCAGCTTCCAGGCCATCTATGAGTTGTTCTTCTACGGAGTCGCCACGAGCCTGTTCCTGCCCCTGCCGTTCGAGACCTTGCTGAACCCGGCCCGTGCCTCCCTCGGCGTCGGTTGGACGGTCCTCGTGGCCGCCTTGTCCAAAGTGGCAGGGGCATGGCTGGTCTTGCTGATGGGGGACCGCGCCCACGCCGGCGTCGACCAGATCATCCAACGGTTCCCGAAGTTGCGCAGGGCATGGGCCGCCTCCCTAGCGTTGGCCCAGCGGTACGGCTACGCGGCGGTGTTCGTCTTGTTTGCGTTCCCGTTCATGAGTGACACGGCGCCACTGTTCTTGCTGGCTGTGATGCACATGCGAAAGAGCATCTTCCTGGCGGTGACCTTCGTGGCCATCGCGGTGCGATGCTTGTTGTTCTTCTTCGTCGTGGACCTGATCTAGGTCTACTCTTGGAAGCGCTTTTTGCTGATGTTCCAGAGGATCCAGCCAAGGCCTGCCAGGACCACGACGACGGCGATCAGGATGAAGATATCAGACGCGCCCACGACGGATTCCGTTCCGGGACAGACCGCGAGCGTGCCCATGCTGGACGGCTCGGCGCAAGTGTGCATGACGTCGACCATAGGCATTGACCCGCGCTACGCGCTTTGGCTTTACCGGAAGGACAAGCCCATCGCGGCGCCGATCTCATCATAGGGGTCGTCTGGGAACGCCAGGGGCTCCGGAAGGGTCGTGAACCAGGCCATCTCTTCGATGGCTTCGTCCTCATCCTTGCCCTTGGCGGGGTCGCCTAGGGTGCCTTGGAAGACGAAGCATGTGCCGTTGTCTTTCTCCATCTTCATGACGAAAGCCGGGTGGCCCAGCAGGTGCCCGGTCTCTTCGCGGAACTCACGCAGGGCGCAATGCACGGGGCCTTCGTGGTCCTCGACCTTGCCGCCTGGAAGCTCCCAGCCCCGTTCGCGGTGGCGCACCATCATGAACTGCTCGGCGCCGTCGTGGACACGAGTGACGACGATGACCGTGTACGCCTTACTGGTCGCGGAGGTAGCTCCCGAGGTCATGGACTGGCTCGACAGCCCGGCCGCTTCCCTTGAACCTGCCGACCACCAGGCCGATGCCCAGCGCTTCGTGGCGAGGGTTCAGCACGATGCAGTGGTCCCCCGCCTTGAGGGACTTGTCGAAGGCCAGGATGCTCTGGGATAGGACATCGCGGCCGTACAGGAACAGGTGCGCCACTTTCTCATGGACGGTGATGGTCTGCCTGCGTGTCTCCCGGGCGAAGATGACGGCGCCTTGCAGGTCGAAGGCGAAGCCTTCCTCTTGCAGGGTACCGATGCGGAGGCCCCCTTCGGAGCCCTCGCGGACCTCTTCGGGGAGCGTGAAGAACGCCTTGTCCACCAGGACCACATCGACGCTGTCTTCGCGGTCGACGCAGACCAGGCGGCGGTCGCCCATGAAGCGCCGGAACAGGGTCTTCTCGATCGCTTCGAGCATTTCACGGACCACGCCTTCTTCTTCTTGGGTCGCGCGGCGCATCAGGCACCTCCCTTGCGGACCCGAGCTACAAAGAAGCCGAGCGTCGGGTGGACGCCTGGGAAGAAACGACGGGCAAGGTGCAGGTCTTGGGAGAGTTCGAGGCCAGGCCAGTTGGTGATGCCGTGGCCTAGTTTCTCCCCTTCGCATTGCTCGAGGCCGGTGGATTCCATGGTGTAGCCCTTGTCCAGCAGCCGCTGCACTTGGGCCTCGTTCTCTTCAGGCGCGAAGGTACAGGTGGCGTAGACGAGGACGCCACCTGGCTTGAGGATGCGGTCGGCGGCGTCCAGGATATCTGCCTGGACAGCGCTGAGGATCCCGGTCTCTTCGGGGCGGCCGCGGCGGCGGGTGCGATCCTTGGGGATGGTGCCTTCGCCAGTGCACGGGGCGTCCACCATGACCCGGTCAGCCCATGCTTCCCCAGGAGTCTCCTGGGCGGTGTGTTGGCGCAGGACGGTGCAACTGGAACCACTGCGCTCGAGGTTCATCTGCAGGGCCCGGTAACGGGCTTTGTCTGGTTCGACGGCGACGAGGGCGCCTTCGTCGTTCATGTCGCCGGCCACGTGGATGGTCTTCATACCTGGCGCGGCGGCCAGGTCAGCGATGATCTCGCCGGGCTTGGCGCCTAGGGCGAGGGGGGCTGCGGTGGAGGAGAGGTCCTGGGGGGAGGACCAGCCGAGCAAGTGCTCCATCGTGGCGCCCTGACTGATCGGGGCGTGGTGGATGCGGAACACCGCCGGGTCCATGGAACAGGCTTCGATGCGGAAGCCACGGGCCACGAGGCGTTGCTGCAAGCCGAAGGGGTCGGTGCGGAGCGCATTGGCACGCACGTACTGCGGGGGCTTCTTGCGTAGCCCGTCCAAGAAGCGCAGGCGCGCTCCAGGATCGAGGCCGGCTTCTTCCGCGACGCGGTGGAACCGTGCGACCATCCATTCCGAGAAGCCGTTCTTCGTCGCCCACTGTCGTACCTTGGGTCCAGCGGCAAATCGAGCCGCTTCAACCATGCGTCACCAAATTGAACATGAGTCCTCTGTCTTTGTTGGAAAAAGTGGCTCCCTTGATGGAGCCCTCTGGATCGCCTACGACGTCGAACCAGGTCTGGGGATCTGTCGTCGTGGTCGGGGGGAC
Organism: Thermoplasmatota archaeon; assembly: GCA_041566495.1. Classification (GTDB taxonomy): domain Archaea; phylum Thermoplasmatota; class E2; order JACPAO01; family JAHFTW01; genus JBFGSX01. Next base: position 1,295 of record JBFGSX010000130.1, on the reverse strand, counting down.
CCCGGGGACGATGTTGCCCTCTTGTTGTGCGACCTTGACGAAGGCGACCGCGATGAAGCCCGTCTTGGACCTACCATCGACGCCGACCTCTGCCAGGACACGCACCGTGATCTTGCTTTCTGGATTGAAGAAGGAGCCTCCGCCGGATTGGATCGTGCCTTCGTGCAGGAACCATTCCGTCGTGACACCGCTGCGCAGTTTGCGGGAACCCGTGGCGTCCTTGGACGGGTCCACCGTGATGGTCTCGTTCTCGAGCGCTGAATCCACGACCCGTCTGGCTTGCTCCAGCAGGGCATCGCGGTCCTGTCCTTGGCCACCTCGTAAGGCGAAGACCTGCAGGACCCCCGGGAACGGCGGCGACCGTTCATCTTCTGGTTGGTGGACGAAGCGGCTCTCCTTGACTTTGGCGCCAAGGGTGCCTCCGGTCTGGTCGAACAGGGTCACCTCCCATTCCAGTGGTGATGCGTCGAGCGCCACCGCGGGGACGCGGACCCTGTAAGGGTCGAGGCATCCCGGGGTTGTGAGGAGGGCCACCACTAGGAGACCCGCCAGCCAACGGCGCATACGCGTGGACGTCGGTACGGCTTCATAGCGCCTTTCCTGTCCAGAAACCGTGGAAGTCGAGCTGAAACTGCATGTCGATGAGGGGCGCCTGCCAGCCCTGCGTGAACGGCTCGCCCAATTGGGGGCCCGTCCGGAGGCTCCCCGGACCCAAGACGACTTGTTCTTCCAACACCCCTGCCGCGACCTCGCTGCCACGGATGAGGCCCTACGTTGTCGGCGTGAGAACGGCGGCCTCGAACTGACCTACAAGGGGGCTCGGTTGAAGTCCGACACGAAGGCCCGGGAGGAGGTCAACCTAGCCATCACGAGCGACCCTGAGCCCATCTTGCGCATGCTGGGGTTCACCCCGGCGGCGCGCTTGCGTAAGACCCGGGAACCGTGGCATGTGGATGGCGCTGAGGTGGCCATCGACCACGTGGAGGGCGTCGGTTGGTTCGTGGAGATCGAAGCCAAAGACCACCCGGACCCCCATGGGCACGTGGAGTCCCTGCAACAAGTGCTTGGACTATCGGATGCGCCAAGCACGACGACCAGTTACCTGGAGATGGCCGTGGCATCCGGCGCCCAGGCGGTCGACGAACTCTAGTTGGTGTAAGTGGATTCGACCGGCACTTTCAGCGCGCGGCTGATGGTGCAGACCCGGTCGGTGAGTTTGATGAGGGTCTCGATCTCTTTGCTCTGGCCACTGGCGAAGGCCCAGGTGACGGCGAGGCGTTCGATGTCGCCGGCGT
>JBFGSX010000129.1:0-5715 GCA_041566495.1 Thermoplasmatota archaeon | reverse complement strand
TCAACGTGGCCGTCGCCTACGGAGGCCGCCAGGAGATCGTCCATGCGGTGCAGCGCATCGCGGACAAAGTGGCCGCCGGAGAGATCGCGTCCCAGGCCATCACGGACAAGACCATCTCCGAGCACATGTACTACGGGGACCTGCCGGACCCTGATTTCTTGATCCGTACCAGTGGGGAGGAGCGCATCAGCAATTTCCTCTTGTGGCAGATCGCCTACGCGGAACTGTACTTCGCAGACATCAATTGGCCCGAACTGGACCGTTGGCGCTTCTTGCGTGCCATCGAGACGTACCAGAAGCGTCAGCGTCGCTTCGGTCGCTAGGACGAGCGCTGCTTACCATGGGCGCGCTCAAGCAGATCCGCTGCGAGCCAACTCACGGCGATCATGACCACGCCGAGGACCAGCCATGCGGCCAAGGTCTGCGCGGCGCTGTCCAATCGACCCACAATGGAGCGATACGCGAAGAAGAAAGGCAGGGGCCACGCGAGGTGCGCGACCAGCCAGACCAGCAACACCCCGAGCATGACTTGGTCACCAAATCCACGCCGCCACGCCAGCCGCCCCGCGACGAGGCCTGCCAGCGGCGGCCAGACGAAGAAGAGGCCCAAGTAGGCTAGGACCCCCAGCCCGCAATCGAGCTCATTGCAGGCGCCGTCGATGAACCACGCTGTAAAGGCGCTCGCGACCGCCGCTGCGATGAGGGCACTCGCGGCGACGCCGGCAACCCGCAGCCGTCGCTCGTGTTCGGGCGTCAAATCGGCATCAATCCCAGCGACAACCCGGCGATGATGGCCACGCCCACCACGAGGTCGTAGACCAAACACCAGGGAATGACCCAAGCCGGCAAGCCCGTGTGCAGGTGCTTGCGATGGAGAAGATCCCATCCGGGGTGCAGGAGCCAGCCGACCGCCAACGCCAGGGGATGGACGAGCCAAGTGGCTGCGACGAGGCCTCCGATGATGGCGGTCTGCAACAATTGCCAGCGCAGATCTCGGTCGATGGCCAGCGCACCACCCACGTAGATGCCCGCCGTCAGGATCAGGAGAGCTGCCAGGAACGGCAAGCGCCAAGGAGGCGGAAGGATGGCCGCGATGGCGAGCGTGAGGCCGGCGGCGATGGCCGCTTGGATGCGGGGATTCAAGCCAAGCCTTCGAGTTCGGCTTCTTTGACCATCTCAAGGGCGCGGGCCAAGACGGCATCGACGGCTGCGGCGCGGATCTCGTCCCGGTCGCCCTTCAGTTTGAGCCGCTTGACATCCATGAGGTCCCCGGGGCCGACGATAGCGAACCAGACGGTTCCGATGGGTTTGCGCAGGGTGCCTCCGCTCGGGCCGCAGACGCCACTGATCGCCAATCCCATGTCGCATTGCAGGCCGTCGCGTAGGGCATGGGCCATGTGCTCCACGGTCCAGGCACTGACGGCTCCGTGTTTCTCGAGGCGCTTGGCATCCAGTTTCAGGATGCCTCGCTTGACGTCGTCGCTGTACGCGATGACGCCGCCTAGGAACACATCGCTGGCACCGGGAACTTCGCTGATGCGGGCGCCGAGGAGGCCGCCCGTGCAGGACTCGGCGACGCCGAGCTTGAGTCCGTCCTTGCGTAGCACATCAAGGAGGGCGACGTTGGCATTCATAGGGTGGCCTCGAGGGCGCGGATGCGTCGACTGCCTTCGAGGCCGTCGATCACTGCCGCGACACCGGGGCTGAGCGCCTTGCGCCAGGAGCCGTCGCCTTCTGCCATCTGGAGGCGGATCGTGGACCCCGTGTAGCGCTCCCGTTGCTGGAGGCCTGGTCGCTTGACCCGCAGGCCGGCGTCTTCGAAGAGACTGATGGTCTCCTCGTCATTGCCGAAGACGCGGTCGACGGGACCGGTGATGTCCGTGACGTGGTCCGCGTAGTTCGGAGGGTCATGGATGTCGGGGATGGCGATGACGTCCACTTGGTCTCCGAAGGCGGCACGCACCATAGCGGCCCGTTCCTCGAAGCTGAAGGGATTCTTGACCGACTGCTTGGCCTTGCTGCTACCGATGCCGACCGTGACGTGGACGCAGTCCTCGATGGCGGCTTTGATGAGCGCCTCGTGGCCCTTGTGCAATGGTTGGAACCGGCCGATGACGAGGCCGCGCATTCACTCCACCTTGGACCGGCTGGGCGGTTGGACAGGCACGGCAGGCGTGGGGCCGCCGGCCAGGCTCTCTTCCAGGACACTGAGCTTGCGCAGCAGGTCTTCCTTCTCAGGGCAGTCCAGGAGGGCGTGCTCGACGACGTCGTGGAGGGTGTCGCAGGGGACCACGGTGATCTTCTGGGCGTACTCGTCTTCGATGAGCACGTCGATCATGGTGGCGCGGGGGATCAGGACCTTCTTGATGCCGATCTTGGCGGCCGCCTCGATCTTCGCGGTGACACCACCAACGGGTAGCACGAGGCCGTGGACCGACAAGCTGCCGGTCATGGCGACGTCTTGGCGCACGGGGACCTTGGTGAGTGCGGAGAGCACTGCCGTGGCGACGGTGACGCTGGCACTGTCGCCTTCGACGCCTTCGTGGGCCAAGACGAACTGCACGTGGATGTCATGGTTGCTGACATCTTCGCTCAGGAAGCGCTTGACGATGGCGCTGATGTTCTGCACCGATTCCTTGGCGATCTCACCTAGTTTACCGGTGGCGATGATCTTGCCCTCGCCGCGGCTGCTGGCGGGGGCGACCTGGGCGTCGATCTCCATGACGATGCCCGAGTACTCGGACATGCTGGGGTCGGCGCTGAACACCGCGAGGCCGTTGACGATGCCGATGAAGGCACCCTCGGTGCGGATGAGGTTGTATTGCTGCTTGTGCTCGATGGAGCGATCGTAGATCTGCTGCTCGAGACTGCGGGCGATGGTCTTGGCGCGCAGAACGTGGTCTGCGGTGGCCAAGGGGGCGCCTTCTTCGTGGGCCAGGTCACCGGCCACGCGGACCAGGCCACCGAGTTCACGTAGGCGCAGCGTCAGCTTGCCCTTGCGGCCACTGCGGCGCTGGGCCTCGTGGATGATCTCGGCGACGCCGGACTTGTCGAACGGCGGGATCTTGTGGCGTTCCTTGGCGACTTCTTGGGCCACGAAGCGCATGAGTTTGAGCCGGTTCTCGTGGCTGTCTTCCATGTCCGCCTTCACGTAGACCTCGTAACCGTAGCCACGGATACGACTGCGTAGGGCCGGGTGCATGCCTTGCAGGGCATCCAGGTTACCGGCGGCGATGAGGATGAAGTCACAAGGGACCGGTTCCGTCTTCACCATGGCACCGGAGCTGCGCTCCGATTGGCCAGTGATCTGGAACTTCTTGTCCTGGATGGCCGTCAGCAAGTGCTGCTGGCTGGTGATGTGGAGGGTGTTGATCTCATCGATGTACAGGACACCACGGTGCGCCTTGTGGATGGCGCCTGCTTCGACGCGGTCATGGGCTGGGGTTTCGAGGCCACCTGCTTGGAACGGGTCGTGGCGCACGTCGCCCAGGAGGGCACCGCTGTGGGCAGCGGTGGCATCGATGAAGGGTGGCAGGTCGTCGTGATCGTGTCCTACCAGCAACTTGGGCACCAGCTGGGTCGTGCGATTGAGACCCATGTTGCGGAAGACGATGAAGACAAGGAACGCACCGAGGAAGCCCCAGAACAGGACCTCCCACTTCTGAGTGCTGACGGCGATGAACAGGGCGAGGCCGACGATGCTGAGGATGAAGATCATCATCAGGAAGCCCCGTTGCTCTTGCTTCTTGCGCGCTTCGAACTTCTGCGCGTCCACGATCTCCTTGCCTTTGCCGGCGGGAACGACGCGGATGCGTGGGGTGTTCTGGTCTTCGGAGTTGGGGTAGGCGATGACGTCCTCGAGCTCTTCTCGGCTCAGGAATTCGGTCATGGCCCGGGCGAGCATGGATTTGCCCGTACCTGGGTCGCCGACCATCATGACGTGACGCTTCTGTTCGGCCGCCTTCTTGGCGACGGTCACGGCGTGGTCTTGTCCGATGACCTGGTCTAGCAGTTTGTCAGGGACTTCGATGTCGTCCGTGGTCTGCATATCGACGCCGGTCATCCATTCTGGCACGCCCGGCATCGGACCGTCGGTGGGACCGCCCGGGGTGGGGTGCACTCCATTCTTAGCTGCGGGCTCCCCCGCTTCAACTGCCATCGGCAAAGCCGGAAGACCACAGTCGTGGATAAAAAGAGACTGTCAGGGGCCAGCGACGTCGGCGACCTTGCCCCACGGCGGATACCGGGCCAGCCACCCCGAACCCGCACAGGGGATGACCGCCCCTGCGACCCTGGACCACTGCGGGGAACTTCCCCCGGATTCCCGCGAATGTTCAACGTTCTTGCCAAAGCACTCTAATAGGCTTGAGAGCGGAGTTTACTCTTGGGTGTAGACCCATGAAGCAAAAGACCCTCCTCCAACTCGTACCGCCCCACCAAGAGAACGACTACCTCGAACACTTCGCCAGTCTGGCGATGGTGAACGTGGAGATCCGTGAAAAGGGCGCTACGGCGGAACGTCTTCTGCGCAAATCCATCCTGGAAATGGACATCGGGAACTACTCCGCGGCATTGGATGCCGCCCGGGACGCCTCGGATGTCCGTGCTGACTGGGCCGAGGCCCACTACCAGGAAGGCATGAGCCTGCTTCTGCTCGCCTTCACGAAGGCTGGCATCCTGGCCGGTGCCGCCGCCATGGAACGCCCCGTCGGCAGTGTCAGGACCCTCCTGATCCACGCCCGGGACGCCCTCGAGCAGGCGATGCACCTGAACCCCCTGGACGAAGAGGTCATCGAGGACTACGAAGCCCTCGTGGATTTCACCCGCGACCACGGCGAAGAGGACGACCTCGTTGCTGCGCTGCAGGAACTGAGCGTCGATTGAGCCCGAACCCGGTCTGTGACCGGACCGGCGGGTCCGGCAGAGTCGCTTAGGCGAAGCCGCTGGAAGCGTCGATGCCGGTCAGGTCACCCTTCAGGTGGGCGACGAAGAGGCCGCCATCGTTGGCGCTCATGACGTAGCCTTCGTGCACCACGACGTCCCACGAGCCGCCACAGCAACCCTTGCCGCTGCTGCGGTCCCAGGGCTGGAAGGTGCCGAGGATCTGCGGGTCCCGTTGCAGGGTCTCGTTGTGGACGTCGAGCACGACGATACCGCCGTGGTAGTGGGCCATGTAGACCTTGCCGTCGACGATCTGGAAGTTGTGGAGACTGAAGCGGCCGCCTTCTCCTTGCCAATCGTCGTGGGCGCTCCATTCGGCGAGCACGATGGGGTCGTTGTAGTCAGTGGCGTCGATGACGAACATGGCAGGGATGCTGGCACCTTCGGGGATCGTGATGGCGATGCGGCGGCCTTCGTCCTCGAACATCATGCTCGTGTGCAGCACGCCCTTCCACTTCTGGGAGTCTTCACCGGCCCAGGAGCCGATCTCGACGGGCGCAGCCGGGATGCTGACATCGACGAAGCGGAGGCCGAGGTTCCAGAAGCTCACGGTGAGCATCGGGGTGCCGGTCAAGGGGTCTTCTTGGAACGTCATGTCCTGGTGGCCGCTGACAAAGTGGGTGGCGATGCCAGCCAAACATGCGGGATTGGCCGGGGGCACGCCGCATTGGTCGATGCGGCCCTGTACCATGTTGCCTTGTTGTTGGACGAACTTGGCGGTGGTGGGCATCCAGCGGGCCACTTGGACGATCTCGCGGACACCGCCCACTTCGG
>JBFGSX010000128.1:0-5716 GCA_041566495.1 Thermoplasmatota archaeon | reverse complement strand
GCCTCGATCACGCCGTCGACGGTGCGTTTGGCGCCATCCTTGCACTGGATCTCGACCTGATAGGCAGTGTCAGAGTCCAACCCGGTGAGAAGCGCCGAATGGTGGATGCCGCGGGGGCTTTCGAGCTGAGTGCCTCCAGGTTTGGTGACCGCTTGGCACGTGGTGGGCTCGTCCGTGGACCAACTGAGCGCCAATGTCTCGCGGCCCCGGGAATCGATGGCCGTGGTCGTGATGGATGGGGCTGCCAAGTCGACGACGAACGTGCCGTTCATCGTGCGCCAGTTGCCGGCATGGTCCTCGACCCGGAGGCGCCAGGTATGAGGGCCATCTGCCAGGTCGAAGCGTGGGGAGAAGATGCTGGCCAATGCGGAGGCCTTCAGGGAGACGTCGCTGTTGCCATCGATCCAGGCCTGGGTGGCACCCTCATTGAGCCCTGAGCCTCGGTCGAAGTGACCCACGCCGATCTGGGGACGTTGTGCGGTGACAACCCCGCCTTCGGAGGGGGAGGTCCCGGCCCTGGGGCTCGGAGGTTCAAGGTCAAGACGGAAGGGTTGGCCCAGGGTGTCGAAGCCTTTCAGACCCTGCTTGTCTGTCAGTTCGAGCTTCACTTCCATGGGTGCCCCGTCCGGGAACCCTGTGACGTCCACGTGGACTTCCTTGAGTTTGGTGAGTGGCGCCACGGGCAAGGTGCCGGCGCTGACCTCCTGCCAGGCGACAGGGGGATCCGCAGCGACGCGCATCGACAACAGGTAATCCAGCGTATCGCCGGCAACTGCATCGGGGTCGCTGTAAGCCCATTTGGCAACGATCGTGCGAGGCAGGATGCGTTGCTCCTGGGGCCATAGGATCAGGCCCACGGGACGGGTGTCGAGGGGGAGTGTGGCGAGCCATCCGCTTTGGAAGCCGGCCAATGCGATGCCATCGTCCACTTCGAGGGCGGTGACGTCGGCTGCGTAGGTGGCGATGGGGGCTTGGCGGTCGTTGAGGTCGACGTCCAGGACATGGACCAAACCCGCGGTGTCTCCCATTACAAGATGGGATCCGCTGCCGAGCGCGGTCGGCAAGTAAGTGAAGTCGCGACTTGCAGTCTCCAACATGGCGTTGTCGTGACGCGTGACTGACGTCCCATGCGCCACGAACACCTGCCCTGCATGCCAGGCCACGGCGATGCCAGCCGGACCGCCAGGCATGATGGCGGTGGCGTCGAACCACCCCGAGTTGGCGGCGGTCACGAATGCAATCCGGCCCGTGTCGCTGGATTCTGGTGCCAACGCTCGGACCCTGGCCCCCAAGACCTGGGTCCATGCCAGATCACCACTGTGCTGCAGTGCTGTCATGGTACCATCTGCGTAGCCCACGTAGACGTGGTCTGCGTCTGCAGCCAAGGCGGTGGGGGCACTGGCTGGGGTGGATCGCCAGGCTTCATGTCCGGTGGTCACGTGGAATGCGATGAGCGTCGGAGGGTCGGCGAACGATGCAAAGGCGAAGCCTTCGTGCAATGCCAATCCGGTGACACTGCTGGTGAATGGCTGGCGGCTCCACAAGATGTGGCCGTCGCTCCGAGCCAACGCCACGATGAGGCCATTGCCATGGCCCCCGATGATGCGCCCATCATCTGTGGCGATGTCCACGACCGGCGTCGGCCAGGCGGGGGTCGCATCATAGAACGCCCCGCTGGCGCTGGGTATGAGCAGCAGCAGGGCGAAGGCGGTCAACAAGACGCGCATCAGCGACGGCGCCACGTGAAGGCCACCCATAGTGCTGCCAGGAATCCGATGAAGGGCACGCTGGGGCTTTCCTTGTCGATCCGCGAGAGTGGCGGCTCTGTTTCGCCCTGGCCTGGAGTGTCCTCTTCTCCGTTGGAGGCTTCCGCGTTACGGGGCAAGACCTGCACGGCGATCAGCCTCTCAGCGGTCTTTCCGTAGGCATCGGTCACCGTGAGGCTCACTTGGAAGGTGCCGGCCACGTTGTAGGTGTGGATGGCGTTCTGGCGGGTATCGACCACGCCGTCCTTGAAGTCCCAGTGGAAGCGCACTGTCTCCACGGTGTCGTCGTCGACCTCCGCAGTGAACAGCAGAATGTCGCCCACGCGCGCGGCTTGGGTGGAGAGCTCGGCTTTCGTGATGGTGGGGGCCGGGTTCTCGACGCGGATCGCGAGGGTCGCCGTGCCGGTGGTCTGGCTGTCATCTGTGGCGCGGTAGACCACTGTGAACGTGCCAGGTTCCTTGTAGACGTGTTCGGCGCTGGAGGCGAAGACGTTGTTGCCGTCACCGAAGTCAAGGTAGTGGCCCTTGATGGTGCCGTCGGGGTCGGTGGCACTGCCGGTCAGTTTGACGGTCTCGCCGAGGTTGACGGTCTGGAGGTCGGCGCTGAGTGTGGCGACCGGCGGCCGGCTGGCGACCTTGATGTTCCGGGTGACCGTGGTCTCGGCGCCTGCGTCGTCAGTGGCCACCGCGGTGATGGTGTAAGTGCCCCAGTTCGGGAACGTCGCTTGGACGCTGGTGCCTCCGAGTTCTTGGATCACATTGCCCGTATGGTCGGTGATGGTCCACGTGACGCTCACTGCACCCTTTTCGGGGTCTTGCACCACCGCTTCAAGCGGGATGGCCGTGCCGGCGGTCGCAGAGCTTGGAATGGCCACAGAGAGTAGTGCGGGCTTGTTCAGGACGATGACCTGCAGCGTGGATTCGCTGCTGGCGCCCTTGTCATCAGTCACCGTGAGGCGGACATCGAAGGAACCCCGGGTGGCGTAGATGTGGCTCACGTCTGCGCCGCTGCCTGTCGTGCCATCCCCGAAGTCCCAAGCGAAGCTGCTGATGGCGCCATCCAGGTCGTAGGAGTCCCGTGCCGTGAACTGGAATTCAGCCGGCGGGAGGCGGGCGGGCAAATCGACTTCTGCGACGGCGATCGGCGCGCGGTTGGCGATGTCGATCGTGGCATGAAGGGTCTCGCTGGCGTCGGCTTGGTCGTCGAAGACCCGCAGACCGACGTCGTAGGTTCCAGGCTTGTCCCAGGTGAACGTCGTGGTGCGGCCGACGCGCTTGATGGGGCCCGAGTCGGACTCGAACGTCCACTCGTAGTGGACGATCTCGCCGCCGGGGTCAGTGCTTGCCGCCGCATCGAAGAGCACCGGGGAGAGCGTGACGGGCTCCGGGGTCTTGACCACGAAGTCGGCCACGGGCAGGCCATTGCTGATGAGCAACTGCAGGACCATCTCATCCGAGCGAGCATTGAGGTCGTCGCTGTCGGTGACCGTCAGGACGACAGAGTACAGGCCGGGATCATCGAAGGAGACCTCCACTTGTGGGCCGGCGAGCTTGGTGCCATCGGGAAGGGTCCACTTGTACAGGAGGGCGCTGGCAGGGCCGTCAGGATCACTGCTTGCCGTGCCGTCAAGGCGGAGGGTGTCGCGGTCATTGGCCCCCGCAACCGGCGGGCAAGTGTCGGGGCAGACCCACTTGGTCTGGACGCCGAGGAACGTCTCGGCACCGTTGGGATAGGCGAGGCGGGTGACGGCGACGCCCGGGGTGGGTGGCGTGTTGTCGACGGCGAGGGACAGTGCTTGTTCGACGATGTTACCGTCGTCGTCGCCGACGACCAATACGACTTCTTTGCGACCCGACGATTGGAACGCGTACTGAGCGATGCCGCCGATGCCGATGACCTTGGGGTCACCGCAGCCGATGCGGCACTCCCAGCGGTACGAGAGGTTGTCGTCGTCGCCGGGGTTATCGCTGCTGGTGGGTCCGTTGACCCTGCTGGCGGGGTCGCGGCCGTCGACCGCTTGGAGGCGCACTTCACCCGCGTCGAGGACGAGATCGCCGTCCAGATCGAGGGCGATGAAGGACACACCGTGTTCGGCCAACTGGGCCGCCGGTAGCGAGCGGAGTGGCAAGTCGACGTCTGGGTGGGGGATCGCCGGAAGAATGCTGTCGGTTCCGATCGTGGAGCCAGCAGGCAGCGGGCCGCCAGTGGCTTCCACTTGCTCCTGCAGGCGCACATCGCCGACGCTGGCGATGGAGCAGGTTTCTGCGGTGAGGAACAATGGCTCGCCGCTTGTGTATGCATCGTCCTCGGTCACGACATCCGCGTAGCAGACGTGGCGGGTGGTGGCTTCCAGGGGCGCCTTGCCGATCCACTGGCCGGCTGCATGGCCAAAGACCGTCATGCCGGGGTGCTCCACGAAGGAGCTGGTCAGACGGAGGCTGCCTTCCGGCACGGAGGCTCCGGGCCCGGTGAGCATGTACAGGCTGCCCCAGGCCCAAGCCAGTTCAGCGTCGCCATCGATGGCTCCGATGTTCTCATCGACCAACATGGGTTCTGCGCCGAGCAGCAAATCACCGGCATCGATGGTGCCATTGCTGTCAAAGTCGACCGCGAAATCGCCGCCTAGGTGGGCAAGGCTGGCGAGGGGCAAGTGGACCGTCGCGGCGCCGATGTCAGCGTCGTTGGGGTCGACGAGGACACCGGTGTCAAGAGATGGAGAGTAGATGCGCAGCAGGCCCGGCATGACAGAGCCCGCACTGCAGGGTCCGGACAGGTCGATGTACAGTTCCTCACCTGCGTCGGGGACCAGGTCCAAGTCGTTGTCGCGTAGGCACACGTGGGCTTGTACCAGGCTGCCCCGGGAGCGCTCGACGTCGAGGTCCATGGGGCCGACCAGTGTCAGGGTCGGGTACTGCGCGTTGATGGTCTGGAAGGGCATATCGGGAGCACTGAGGACCCCGTTGCCGTCCATGTCCGCCACAAGAAGATCGCCGACGGTGGCAAACTGTCCTGCATGGCTGAGGGGGTCACCGGCGTCGATGCTACCCGCGGCCGCGAACGTGACCACATCTCCGAACGTGATGCCCTCCGACGGAGTGAATTCCACCACAGGCGTCGGCGGTGTGCGCAAGACGCGGATGTCGGCGTTCAGGACGCCGCCTTGGCCATTGCGCAGCTCAACACTGTGCTTGACCTTGTACTGGATGCGGTGATCGTCGAATGTGAAAGTGATCGCCTCGGCGTCCCGCCATTCAGGGCGCTCTTCGGAGGTGATGAGGTGGGGAGTACCATCAAGGTCGACCCAGGAGATCGCCCAGTCTTGACTGACGATGCCAGTGTTGATCTCGGTGCGGGTGGCGTCGTGGATGGTCACTTCGCGGGCCCGGGTGACGGCGCGGACGCCATCCACCATGGTGCCCGGGGTCACGACGATGTCGATGTTCGGCGGGTCGGCGCTGATGACATCGATGGATTGGCTGGCTGCGGCCGTGGCCTGGGGAACACCCCGGTCGGTGGCCACTGCGTGGATGGCGTATGCCCCAAGATCGCGCACCGTCATGGTGGCGGTCTCGCCCCGGAGCAGAGCGGTTCCGACGCGCCAGGTGACCGTGATGTCGCCATCCGCGTCGTCCCATGCCAGGCGGGCGTCGGGGAGCGGGATCAGGTCCTGGCCAAGCAGCACATCGGTCTCGTTCACCGGGATGCCTTCGGGCGCGATGCGCAGGAGGCCTTCTTCGACCATGGCTGGCAAGGGACTGGTGCTGGCCAGGAGTGCATCCGCAGGGGTGTGGATGGTGTCCCCGTCTAGGTCAGCGAAGCCGAAGTAGAGGGGCTGGCAGGCGCCCAGGGTGCGCCCGTGGTCGAAGTCGATGTCCCGGAGGCGTACGCGGAGGTCAGCCATCGCAGGCGCGTCATCCGGGTGCTCGGGGGTGAACGGGAGTGTGACGTT